>DAOUFH010000081.1:0-4439 GCA_034429955.1 Dehalococcoidales bacterium | reverse complement strand
GGGGCAAACAGGTGAAAATAATAGAAGCCTTGCCGCTGCCTGAAGCAGAGCAGTCCGTTCCCGGTCTGGTCGGCGCCCAGTCCGCTAACCAGGAGATTGTCATCGGTACAGGCCGGGGCCTGCTGGCAGTGCAAAAATTACAAATAGAAGGTAAAAAGGCCATGTCCGCCGCCGAATTTCTGCGGGGACAGCGAGACTTCAGCGGTTCTTGCCTGGAATTTTAGACCGATTTCAGGCCAACACTCTCGCCAACTGAATACGGCCGGAATTTGGCTGATTTGACATTTGAGATTGACCGTAATAGGATTAATATTTCAGTTGGTGCAGAGGAGGGGACACAGTGAAGGATAAGAATTTACTCTATATCTTACTGGGAGTGGGTGTCGTCGCCATCATTGTGGGGGTTATCTTTATAATTATATCCTGAGCAATATGGTGGGGCCGGGAATCGCTGCCATCACAGGCGAAAGATGCCGGGATTATAAATTAAGTAGTATTATAGTTATAGGCTCATTGAGCTGATGAACAAGTTTCGGTTGTGCAAACATCCGAAATTTTTTATTGAGTTTCTGAATTATGCAAATACGCAAAACAGGTATCCTTTATCATCCTATGGCGGAAGCTACCCGACAGAAGGCCGCCGAAGTCACCGATTTTCTGAAATCCAGAGATGTCGAGGTCTGGTCTTGTTCCGCCTGGGAGTCCGACCGGGCGGCTGAAAATATGGCCGGCACGGACCTGATATTGACTGCCGGCGGCGACGGTACGATTTTACGGGCGGCCCAGGCGGTGATGCGTCACGATATCCCTATTACGGGCATCAATATGGGTACCCTGGGTTTCATGACTGAAATCAAAGCCGGGGAATACCAGGAGTCCCTGCAGAGCATTTTGGAGGGAGAAGGCTGGCTGGACCAGCGGGCCATGCTGGAAGCTGAGCTTATCAATCAGGAAAAAGGGCAGTCTACCGGACCGCTGTATGCCTTGAATGATGTAGTGCTGGCCAGAGGCTCTATCGCCAAGCTGATACAGGTCAATGCCAGTATTGAGGACAACCCCCTGGCTAACTACCGGGCGGACGGCGTAATAGTGGCTACTGCCACCGGCAGCACCGGCTATGCTCTGGCAGCCGGCGGTCCCGTGCTGTACCCTCAGTCAGAAGATTATTTAATAGTACCGATTGTTTCCCACCTGTCACTGGGGTACAGTCTGGTACTCTCTTCCGGCAGTGTGATCAAGCTGCAACTCAATTCCAACGCTCAGGCGACTTTAAGTGTTGACGGTCATATCAATATCCCGGTCAGTCACGGAGCAGAAATTCGCATCAGGCGCAGCGGGTATAAAATCCGCTTTTTGAGATTGCGCCAGCAGCATTATTTTTTCAGTATGCTGGAAGAAAAATTGAGAGGTATTAAGTAATTGAGTCAAATGGAAAAAGCCAAAATCGGGGATGTCCCCAAAATTCAGCAACTGGTGAACCTTTTTGCGGACCGGGATGAAATGCTGCCCCGTCCGTTGAGTGAGATATACGAAAACCTGCGTGACTATTTTATTATCAGAAACGGCACTGACATCATCGGCTGTGTGGCTTTGCATGTGAGCTGGCTCGACCTGGCTGAAATCAAGGCCCTGGCTGTGGCCGAAGGTTTTCAGCGTAAAGGGTTGGGCGCCAAGCTGGTCCAGGCCTGTATCGATGAAGCCCTGGAGCTGGATATTCCCATGCTTTTCTGCCTGACCTATAAACCGGCTTTCTTCAGCAAACAGGGTTTTACTATAGTCGACAAAATGGAGTTGCCCAAAAAAGTATGGACGGAATGCTTCCGCTGTCCCAAGTTCCCGGACTGCGGCGAGACCGCTATGATTATGCCTTTAAGGACCGGCGCCAAATTGAAATAGGAATTGCCCCGGCGCCACTCGCGTAATTTTCTGTCGGTAATGAGAGGGAGCCAGCGGCTCCCTCGGCTTTTTTCAGACAGGTTTCAAGGAGATGAAAATGTACGAAGAAAAGACCGTTAACAGCCGTCCGATATTCTCAGGGAGGGCTTTTAAGGTGAGAGTCGATACCATCCGGGAGCCGGACGGCAGAGAGACCACCCGGGAGATCGTGGAACATGCCGATTGTGTCTGCGTGGTGCCAGTGGATGAGCAAGGCCGTATCATATTAGTACGGCAGTACCGCAAAGCGGTTGAACGGCCCCTCCTGGAAATTCCCGCCGGAGGCATCGAGAAAGGTGAAAGTCCGGAAGAAGCGGCCAGACGTGAATTGCAGGAGGAAATCGGTTGCTGGCCGGCCGAATTGGAAAAACTGGGAGGATTTTATTCTTCACCCGGTTTTTGTACGGAGTATCTGCATTTGTTTAAAGCCGGTCAATTAAGTGACAGACGTCTGGTAGCTGAAGATACCGCCGGCATTGATATTGTTAAAATCGAACCCGCCCAGGTCATGGACCTGATAGCTTCCGGTGAGTTGCAAGACGCAAAAAGCATCGCCGGAATACTATATCATTGCCGCAAATCAGGATAGCTTCCTTAATTCAAGGAAGCGTCCCGTTTATCCTTTCATTATCATATGAATTATGGAGGCTGCAGCCACACCGGTCAAAACCAGGCCGGTCAGGCGAATGCCCAGGTTTAGCAAGAAGCTGCTGGAGGCTTTGGCGCCGACCGCTCCACCGCTTTCAACGCCGACCGCTCCACCGCTTTCAACGCCGACCGCCGGGTGGTCGGAGAACTTCGGGAAAGTGTTCTGGTATTTACGGGTCCAGGCGATAAAGTGATGGGCCCCGATGGCCCAGTACAGGCCGATCACA
Organism: Dehalococcoidales bacterium; assembly: GCA_034429955.1. Classification (GTDB taxonomy): domain Bacteria; phylum Chloroflexota; class Dehalococcoidia; order Dehalococcoidales; family UBA3254; genus DATIKD01. The sequence continues at coordinate 1,629 of DAOUFH010000081.1, read as the reverse complement.
CCAAAAACGCTCATCAGGATAATCATAGGGATATACTGCACCATAAAACTACCTGCCTTTTTCAGATACTTGACTGTTATCACACTTTATGTTTTGTGCTTTATGGCCGAAGTATATCATCACAGAGAAGGTAGCCAGAACGGTGCGGAGACCCAATTTTTAATGGGTTTTTTGACAGAGGAAAAGCTGGCGGGAGCAGATGGGAGTCGAACCCACCTGAGACACGGAGTGCCCCCCAAACGGGTTTGAAGCCCGCGAAGCCCACCGGGACCTATCTGCCCCCAGTAATTTCAGCATAGCTCAGCCCTGTGTTTTTAGCAACCGTCCCGTCGGCACCAGCGGTCCCAGCCGTTTTTGTGCCTGTCGGGTCTTATCCCTTTTACGCCTGTTTTGAGGCTAAATTAGTTAAATTTTAAAAAACTATCCAAAAACCTATTGACATATACGCCAAAATGGTATATCGTTCGTATTCAAAAGGAGGTGCAAAATGGAAGCATATTGCGTTAAATGCCGAGCCAAGAAAGAGATGAAGGGAGCCAAGGCCATCACTATGAAGAACAAGAGGCCCGCGACCACCGGCACTTGCCCTACCTGCGGAACCAAAATGTTCAAAATCGGGAAAGCTAAATAATAATACTAGAGCGGTAATTTAAGGCAAAAACCCGCTCTTTTCATTATTAAAGGGTTTTTGCCTCATTACCCAGGCTGCTCTGCCTTTTAGGCCGAGGCTGAGCACAAGCTGAGGGCGCCATAAAATCTACTTGTTTCAAGTAGAGAGGGTTAGGTCGCTCTTAAAAAGGTCTAAAGCTGTTTATCTGCCTCCGTTTTCACTGCCTACCCCACTCACCGGTACTATTTTCTAACCGCTATAAATGCCTCTGCTTGATCTCTACAGTCTATCCTCAAGCCGGTTAGCTGACAGTCCCGTCTGCACTGTGTTATTATTAAGTCATAAATCTTCACAATAATTCAGCTTGCATAAACGAGCAGCTGCGACCCTCACTGATACCGTCATAAAATCCGGATATAGCCCGAAGTGCGGCCGAAATTGTGAAAATAACAACAGGTGAGAAAATATGGGAAAAACTTTAGCGGAGAAAATCTTAAGCCTGAAGTCCGGCACGGATGCCCATACCGGAGATATAGTCATTTCAAAGGTAGACCTGGTTTTCGTACAGGACACTACCGGGCCTTTGACCGTCAGGCAGTTCCTGGACAGCGGAATTGAGGACCCGGCCCAGCCGGACAAGACCATATTGTTTATGGACCATGCCGCTCCCAGCCCGCAATCCGCCCTTTCCAACGATCATATGTTTTTACGCCAGTTCGCTGGAAAAAGCGGAGTCAGACTGTCTGAAGTGGGTGAGGGCGTCTGCCATCAGATCGTAGCGGAGAGCTATGCCCGGCCGGGCGATGTTATTGTGGGTGCGGACTCACATACCGTGACGGCCGGCGGCCTGGGAGCCTTTGCCACCGGCATGGGTTCTTCCGATGTTGCCATCGCAATGGCGCTGGGCAAGACCTGGTTCAGAGTTCCCGAAGCGGTCAAGGTCAATATCACCGGGCAATACCAGAAAGGCGTCACTTCCAAGGATATCATTTTACATCTGATCGGAATGATGGGCGCCG
>DAOUFH010000080.1:0-8679 GCA_034429955.1 Dehalococcoidales bacterium | reverse complement strand
TGGAAGCCGGTGCTAAAGTCGGGTTGTTCCCCTCCGACGAGATTACCCGGGCTTATCTGGAGTCTCGCGGTCGCTCCAAAGACTATCAGCCTCTGGCCGCCGATAAGGATGCCGTCTATGCCAGAGTAATTGAGATCGATTTGAATAAGCTGGAGCCTACCGTCTCCCAGCCGCATACCGTCGACAATACTACGACGGCCAGAGAACTGAAAGGTACCAAAATCCAGCAGGTCTTCATAGGTACCTGCACCAACGGCCGGGTCGAGGACCTGGCGATGGCTGCTTCAATATTAAAAGGTAAAAAGAAATATCCCGGTACCCGTCTGATCGTGGGGCCGGCCTCCAAAACCATCTTGCTGGAAGCTATTCAGAAGGGTTATATCACCACTCTGATTGAAGCCGGCGCTATAATCCTGCCGCCAGGCTGCGGAGCCTGCCTGGGCTTGCATCAGGGTGTCCTGGGCAACGGCGAAGCCTGTCTTTCGACCGCCAACCGCAATTTCAAGGGGCGCATGGGTAACCCGGAATCCTTTATTTACCTGTCGAGTGTGGCTACGGCCGCTGTCAGCGCGCTTACCGGTGAAATTACTGACCCCCGGGAGGTTTTATAAATGTTAAAAGGCAAAGCATTCAAATTCGGAGATAATATTTCTACCGATTTAATCGTGCCCGGCCGCCTGGCCGGATTGCGCAGCAATCTGCCGGAGCTGGCCAAGCACGTCCTGGAGGATGCCGATCCCACGTTCGCTTCTAAGGTCAAACCCGGAGATTTCGTGGTGGGAGGCAACAACTTCGGGCTGGGTTCCAGCCGCGAACATGCTCCTCTGGTCATTAAAATGGCAGGTGTAAGCGCCATCCTGGCTAAATCGGTGGCCCGTATCTTTTTCCGTAATGCCATCAATCAGGGTGTGCCTGTTCTAATTTGCGATACCGACCAGATAAATGAAGGCGACAGTCTGGAAGTCGACCTGGCCGGCGGAACGGTCAAAAACCTGACCAGCGGCCAGACCCTGACCTTCGGCAAGATACCGCCGGTGATGCTGAGCATTCTGAATGAAGGCGGGTTGCTGCCTTATATCAAAAAATATGGTGATTTCAAGCTGTAAAGTCCCTGCACAAAGCCCGGACTGACTTGTACCTGAAGGAGTAAACATGACTTATACTGTAACGATTATTCCCGGCGACGGAATTGGCCCGGATGTAACCGCGGCCACCTGCAAGGTGCTGGAAGCTACCGGTGTTAAATTCAACTGGGAAATCGGGGAAGCAGGCGCGGGTGTGATGGAGAAATACGGCACTCCTCTGCCGGACTCGGTTATCGCCTCGGTTAAAAAGAATAAAGTCGCCCTGAAGGGGCCGGTCACCACTCCGATAGGGACCGGTTTCCGCAGTGTAAATGTGGCGCTGCGCAAAAGCCTGGACCTGTATTGCTGCCTGCGTCCCTGCAAAACTTACCCCGGTGTGCCCTCTCTTTATAAGGATATCGACATCGTGGTGGTCAGAGAGAATACCGAAGACCTCTATGCCGGTATCGAGTATGAGAAAGGTAGCGAGGAAGCACTCAAGCTGCTCAGGTTCATAGCCGAAACCCGCGGCCAGACCCGCGAAGATGTGGGTATCAGCCTTAAACTTATCTCGGAATTCGGCGCCCGCCGTATCGTTAAATTCGCTTTCGATTATGCCCGCGCCAATAACCGCAAGACTGTAACCGCGGTACATAAAGCCAATATTATGAAATTCTCGGACGGACTTTTTCTATCTGTGGCCCGTGAAGTAGCCAGATCTTACAGCGATATCCAGTTCAACGATGTTATCGTGGACAACCTTTCAATGCAGCTGGTACGTAATCCAAGGCAGTTCGATGTACTGGTGCTGCCCAATCTGTACGGCGATATAATCTCCGACCTGTGCGCCGGTCTGGTGGGCGGACTGGGTGTGGCGCCGGGTGCCAATCTGGGCGAAGGGCTGGCGCTCTTCGAGCCGACCCACGGCAGCGCTCCCAAATATGCCGGTAAGAACAAGGTTAATCCGATGGCCACCATGCTCTCCGGGATGCTGATGCTGCGGCATTTGAAAGAGTATGAAGCTGCGGATAATCTGGAGCAGGCCATTGCAGCGGTTATCGCTGAAGGCCGGGATGTAACTTATGATATGAAGATGGACAAGTCCGGCGGAGTAGGCACTTCGGCAGTGACTGAGGCTATCCTCCGCAAACTCAAATAAAACCGTCAGGCCAAGGGAGGAGTGAAAAATGAGCGATTGTATTTTTTGCAAGATTATCGCCGGACAAATCCCCGGTGAAATGGTCTACCAGGATCAAGATGTGGCGGCTTTCAAAGACATCAATCCCAAGGCTCCCGTGCACATCCTGATAGTGCCCAAAAAGCATATCGTCTCGGTCAGCGACCTTGCTCCCGAGGATACCGGGCTGGCAGGAAAACTGCTGCTGACCGCCAAAACTGTGGCAGCGCAACAGGGTTTAAAGGCTTATAAACTGGTCGTCAATACCGGCGCCGAAGCCGGCCAGGTGGTGATGCATTTGCATCTGCATCTGCTGGGCGGCAGAAAGCTCGAAACCCCGGTCTAGATTACAGGATTTTAACGGTCAGGCTCTCTGTTTTACCGCACGGAGAGCCTTTTTTATTGGCCCCGGAACGGATTTACTCCGGTGGAACTCTGAAATTTGGGTAAAATATCAGTTGCAGAACTGTTCCGGAGGATTATCATATATAGTATGGGCAATTCGGATAAAGAAGAGTACCGGCCGGAGGTCTACCGCCGACTGGAACTGGTACGCCGGCAGTTTAAAACCCAGGCTGAAGAGGACCGCCGGCAGCGCCGGGCGGAAAAACTGCGTGACGTCAAAGCAGGCCTGCGGGTCAACCGGATTAAAATCGCCCGCTTTACAATATATGGCGTTCTGGCCCTGCTGGTGCTGGCGGTTATATTGGTTCTGGTATTGGATAAATTGCAATAATAGCGATTGATGTTGAGTAGATGTCCAGGTATAAAACAGTATTTTTTATTGTTATTAACATGATTTTTATTCTGACACTGGTTTTGTCGGCCTCCGGCTGCGACCGCCTGATCGACATCAGCGGCAAGGTATATGAATGGGTGAATGCTCCCCAGGGCGCCGCAAGTAAAATCTATCACAAGGAAATATCGGCCAATGGGCTTTTAAAGGATGACCTGCCGGAGGATATTGAACTTCTGCCCCTCTCGGATGTGCATGTGCAGTGTTTCGGCGATGCGGAGGACGATAGCTTTTATTACAATGAAGTCAGTGATGAAGAGGGCAAGTTCAGGCTGGTTATCTCGCTGGGACAGAAGACCGATGAATGTAATGCTACCCTGGAAGCTTCTCATGCCGGATTTTCTACTGTAAAGAGGGAATTCACTGATACGGGCGAGTCCCATTTGGTGACTGTTGTCATGGTGCGTCAGCCCGAGACTGCAGAGTAGAGGCCTGTGCTACTGGAGTTTCTCTCCGGCAATCCGGTCGTCACCGCTACGTTTGGTCAGCTTCTTTTCATCCAGCTGCTCCAGGACAGCCAGTACGTACTTGCGGCTGCTTTGCAGCATATCGCGAGCCTCGGCTACAGTAACTTTGCCCTGCTGTTTAAGACGTTCCAGAACTTTAGCGCTCATTTCATTGAAAGCCGCCGCCGAGAAAACCACACCGGAAACAGTCCTGACCACCCGCCTGTTTTCAACCAGCAAGTTCAGCAGGTCCGCTTCCAGATTTATCTCCGGTGCGGGTGAATAGGGATTTTTATCCAGCTGTTTCAGATATTCACCGATGGCAGCCTGCTGCTCACGGGTCAGCTTGATGCTGCGTCCGGCCAGGTGTACCAGGGCATTCTCTTCAGCGATAATACCGGCTTTGATGAGTAGCTGTAACCCTTCCTGTAGATGAGACCCCAGTTTAATGCGGCTGTTGATTTCCGCTTTGGGTATACCCAGTCTAAGGGGGTATTTTCTATGATAGTCCCGCACCAGGGCGGCGATATTTTCAGCGATTTGCTGCCAGGCGGAGGCGGTAAAAAGCAGGCTTTTGGTCCCTTCGCCCAGAGCTACTACCTGCCCGCTGGATATCAAATCATCCAATACTGAGGCGGCCTGGGTCTGAGTTAAACTGGTCTGAGACAGCAGTCCTTCTCGCTCCTGGGGCTGTTTAGCTTTGAGGGCCGCCAGCAAAGCGGCCTCTGCCTTGCCTTCTCCCCGGATTTTAAGGTTTTCAATGGTTTCCATCCGGAAACGGCGGTAACGCTCTTTGGGATGAGTATCGACGATGCTGCCGCCGCCCAGGGTATCCATAGGGGAGCGGATAACGTATTTATCCCCGTTTAAAACAGCCAGAGGCTCATCCAGAATGAACTGCACCCAGGAGGTCTCCCCCGGCTGGATAGCTTCCTTTTCCAGCAGCCGGATACGAGCCATGGTTTCGGCCGAGCCGGTATGCAGGCTAACTTCGGTGTTGTGTTTGAGCGGCCTGGGCAAATCGGCAAGCAGGCTCAGTCTGGCGTCTATCAGACGGGTTTCCGTCAGCCAGCCCGGCTGGCTGACCACCTGACCTCTGTGCAATTCGGACGGACTCAGTCCGGTGAGGTTGACGGCCACCCGGTTGCCCGGAGAGACGCTGTTCAGTGCGGTTTTGTGAGTCTGCAGACCGCGGATACGGGATTTGAGGGAACCCGGTTGAATTTCGATCTCTTGTCCGGTGGTCAGCGGCCCGTCCACCAGCGTGCCTGTAACGATAGTGCCCGACCCCGCGATGGTAAAGACCCGGTCAACCGGCAGGCGCGCTTTGCCGATATCCCGCCTGGGCTGAATCCCGTGCAGAGTGTTTTCAATACATTTTTTAAGGTCTTCCAGTCCCTGTCCGGTTACTGCGGATACCGGTACTACCGGAGCCCCTTTGAAGCGGGTAGGCTCCAGCAGGTCGTCGATTTCCATACCTACCAGGGCAATCTGGTCGGCATCGGCCAGGTCGGCCTGGGTTATCACCGCAATCAATGCGGGCACTTCCATCAGGTCGAGTATGGCCAGATGTTCGCGGGTCTGCGGTTTGATGGCTTCATTGGCGGCTACTACCAGCATCACCAGGTCCATGCCGCTGACGCCCGCCAGCATATTTTTAATAAAGTGCTCGTGTCCGGGCACATCTACCACGCCCACCTGCAGTCCACCCGGCAGATTCAGCCAGGCGAAACCCAACTCGATAGTCATTTCGCGCAGTTGCTCCTCGGCCAGGCGGTCGGGGTTAATCCCTGTCAGGGCTTTAATAAGAGTAGACTTGCCGTGGTCGACATGACCGGCTGTCCCTATTACGAACAAAATAGACTCTCCTCAACTATGGTGCAGGACGTTAATAAGAGATTTAATCAATAAAGCGTCCTGTTCGGGGAAGACCGTACGCGGATCGATTATCAGGAGTCCCTCGCTTAGACGGGTTATCACCGGGACATCCAGCTTTCTTAGTTTGTAGGAAAGGTCCCGTGAGAAAGCCGGTTTGTGCACATCTCCGACGGTGACCAGATAAGTGGGCAGGGTAACTCCGGGCAGGCTGCCTCCGCCGATTACACTCTCTCCTTCAATCACTTTACCGGACACTGCGGCAGCCAGATTACCGGCGCGGCGCTTGATTTCAGGCAGAGGCTGAGAAATCATCTGCCAGACCGGTATCTTGCGGGTCGCTTCACCTTTGATATAGTGCAGAAGCGTGGCGCTTAAACCGGCCAGGCGGGTCTTGTCCACTCTCAGGGCCCGCATCAGGGGATGCTTTTTAAGTTTGTCTATATATGATTTTTTACCTACAACGATTCCGGCCTGAGGCCCTCCCAGCAGTTTGTCCCCGGAAAAGAACGCCAGGTCGACGCCCGCGGCAATACTTTCCTGGATGGTAGGCTCATGGGACATACCAAATTGGGCGGTATCCAGCGGGCAGCCGCTGCCCAGATCATCGAAAACCGGCAGTTCTCTGGAATGGGCCAGTTGCACCATTTCTGCCAGGGTCACCATATGGGTGAAACCCACTACCTGGAAATTGCTGGCATGTACTCTCAGTAAGGCGGCAGTACGGGGAGAGATGGCCAGTTCGTAGTCCTGGATGTAAGTACAGTTGGTAGTGCCGACTTCCACGAGTTTGGCTCCACTCTGGCGCATAACTTCAGGAACGCGAAACCCTCCGCCGATTTCGACCGCCTGACCGCGGGAGACGATAACCTCTTTTTTATTGGCCAGTGCTGAAAGTCCCAGCATGACGGCTGAGGCGTTATTATTGACCACCAGGCCCGCCTCGGCTCCGCTCATCCGGCACAGGAATTCTTCGACGAGGCTGTGACGTGAGCCTCTATCTCCGCTTTCCAGATCGAATTCCAGGTTATTGTAACCTGTGCCGGAGCTTTGCATGGCGGTGATCGTTTCCCGGCTGAGAGGCGCCCGGCCCAGATTGGTATGCAGGACTACCCCGGTGGCGTTGATCAACAACCGCAGCTGGGGCTTTAAAAGGTTTTCAGCCTGCTTGACGATGCCGGCGGCAATTTCAGCTTCTTCCGGCGGGGGACTGTTGTCTTGACGGCCGGAACGCAAAGCAGCCAGATTCTCCCGGATGAACTGCACGATTGTATCATGCGGATATTCATCTGCCAGGGCCTTTATCTCAGGCCGGTTCAATAAGCGGTCCACGGATGGCAGGCGGCGCAATTGATTTTCCATGAAAATCATTATACAACCCCAGGTCACGCCCTGCCACCTGTTCCGAAAGGGTTTCTGGAGTTCCGCTGAAAATAATTTCAATAATATGGAAAATTAGGGTTTTATCTATTTTTTATTTTGATTCGATTGGTGTATAATTAGTGCAATAATTTTCAACAGCCAGCCAACGTCCGCTGAAATCAGGTTGTCGCCATATATAGTCTATTACGCCAGTCTAACTGGATATATCTTAGTCCGGGAAGAGGTGCTGTCATGAATGAATCCGAAGTCAATATCATTATGGAAAGCGGTCAGCAAATTCGCCGCAATATTGAAAAAATCATCGTCGGCAAAGGCGCTGTCATCGAACTGGTGCTGGTGGCGATACTATGCGAGGGGCATGTCCTGATGGAAGATGTACCCGGCATCGGCAAGACCATGCTGGCCAGATCAGTCTCACGTTCGCTGAAATGCCAGTTCAGACGTATACAATGCACGCCCGATTTGCTGCCCTCGGATATTACCGGGACGTATATCTTTAACCAGAAGACCGCTGAATTCGAATACCGTGCAGGTCCCATTTTTGCCCAGATAGTGCTGGCTGATGAGATCAACCGGGCCACTCCGCGTTCACAGTCGGCGCTGCTGGAGGCTATGGAAGAAAGACAGGTAACTCTGGAAGGCGAGACCAGAGCGCTGCCGCGGCCCTTCCTGGTGCTGGCTACTCAGAATCCGGTGGAGCTGGAAGGCACTTTCCCCCTGCCTGAGGCCCAGATGGACCGCTTTCTGATGCGTTTGAAAATCGGTTATACCTCTGAGGAGGATGATGCCGTAATTCTGGAACGTTTCGTCAAACAGAATCCGGTGGAGACGCTGGAGGCCGTTATCGACGGCGAACAGGTCCTCAAGCTGCAAAAAGCCTGCCGTGAGGTTGCAGTCAGCCCGGACATTCAAAAGTATATCATTCAGCTGGTGAGGGCTACCCGTGAGCAGCCGCATATCGAGCTGGGTGCCAGCCCGCGCGCTATGCTGGGTTTATACCGCACCGCGCAGGCTCTGGCGGCCCTGCGGGGACGCTCGTTTGTGATCCCGGACGATGTGAAATATCTGGCGCCTTATATCATGGCGCATCGCATCATACCCGAAGCCTCGGTCGCCCTCAAAGGCGGCCGCGGCGAAGACGTGGTACAGGCTGTCCTGGAGAGCGTACCGGCCCCGGTTGAAACAGAGACACAAAATTAACAGGGAGGCCTGGGATGCTGGGCGGAGCCTGGATATTTATAACCGCCTTACTATTGCTGCTGGCGGTATTATTAAAACAGCCGCCGCTGTTTATCGTGGCTGTTTTGTTCTTTTTGATTTCGGGTGTCGCCCGCCTGTGGTCGCGCTTTTCTCTGGAGCGGCTGCAGTTCCAGCGCACGCTGTCCGCTAAAAAGGTCTTCTGGGGTGATACTATCACCCTTAGCCTGAGCATCTCCAACCGTAAAATACTGCCGCTACCCTGGGTGCTGGTCCAGGAGGAGACCCCGCAAGGGCTGACCTTCCTGAAAGGCAAGCTTAGTTCTTCTCACAAGGTTAACCGGGAGGTGCTTTCCAATTTTCTCTCCCTGAGCTGGTATCATAGATTGACCAGGCGTTATCCGGTGCAATGCCTCAAGCGCGGAATATACTTTTTTGGACCGGCTACGGTCAGTTCGGGCGACCCTTTCGGTTTTTTTCGCAAGAAGATGGAGTTGGAAGGCCACACTGGTCTGATAGTCTATCCCAGGATCCTGTCGCTGGAAGATATCGGTATTCCCTCCCGGCATCCCTTCGGTGATTTGAGGGTCAGGCGGCATATGTTTGAAGACCCCGTGCTGGTGATGACTACCCGTGACTACGTCAACGGCGACCCGATGAAATATATTCACTGGAAGTCTTCCGCGCGCCGCCAGGTACTGCAGAGCAAAGTCTTCGAATATACCACCACCATCGATATGG
>DAOUFH010000079.1:0-7778 GCA_034429955.1 Dehalococcoidales bacterium | reverse complement strand
ATGGTTACACGAAAATTTAGACAGAGTGCATGCGCCGGATATGGATACATTCTAAAGGCTGTCCAGATAAAGGTACAGGCAGAAAAGTAATATAATGAGTAGCAGACCGGTTAGACCGGATGATATCGCAAATCATATAGACGGGAAAAGATGAATTCACTATTGGAAAGACTTAAAGGCGGCAGCCTGATATCCGACGGAAACGCCAACGAGGTTGCGGAAGCTGTGCTGGAAGATAATCGCTTATTACCCTTGTTGGCGGAAGGACTTCAAGACGCCGATAATGTAGTCAGAGCCAGGACCGCTCATGCGCTGGAAAAAGTCTCACGGCAAAAACCGGAAATTATCTCTCGGCTGATTCCAGACCTGATAAAGACAGCTCAGGCTGATTCCGTACCCATGGTGCGCTGGCATATCCCCATGATATTCACCAATATCGATCTTGACGGTACTGCGGAAAAAGCTGTTTTCAGTGCTTTATTCCGTCTGCTCGATGATAAAAGCACACTTGTCAAAAATTGGGCCATCTCTGCAATAGTCATATTGAGCCGGAAAAGTGAGGTCTGGAGAGTAGAGGCACTCAGACGATTGCAGACTGAGGCCCGTAATCAGAGCGCATCCGTAAAAGTCAGAATTGGCAAGGCTATAGATATTTTAAGATATAATCGACCTATCCCCCAGGGGTGGTACAAAGGTCAACAGTAAACTCTGACCTGCTTATCCCCTGCCTGCTATAAAGACCTAAAACTGCTTCACTTGAACACAACTTTTGTATCGGATCTCTTAAAGCCTGGGCTTTAGTTCAGGTGATATCTGCTTTTGAAAGGTCTGCGACTTTAACTTTTTCCGGAATAGACCAATTGCGCAGCAGATTTAGCAAGCCTTTTTTTATTACTGCTGCACTTATCTGGTATGATTATTGGTATAAATATTAGCTCTGTCCGGTGAATCTACCGGACAAGACAGAATACCTCCCATCATGATGCAAAAAATTAAGATTTGGTTCCAGGCAATTCGCCCTTTTACAATCAGTGCCGCGGTAGTCCCGGTCTTCGTCGGTTCGGCACTGGCGTTTTACCATAATACGCTTAATATCCTCCATGCCAGCCTGATATTGATCGCCTGTATTCTGGTACAGATAGGAACGAACCTGGTAGATGAATACTCAGACCATAACCGTGACGAAGATGGAAACAAGTTAATGGCTCCTCATAAAGTTATCGCCCTGGGACTGCTCACACCCCGAGAGGTCAAACACGGAGCTGCGGTCTGCTTCGGTATAGCCATGGTTCTTGGCCTATACTTTATAGCAATATCAGGGTGGCAGATACTGATAATCTGTCTGGCCAGTGTACTGGCTGCTTATTTCTATGCGGCCGGGCCTAAACCGCTGGGCAATATCGGTCTGGGACAACCGCTGGTTTTTATCTTTATGGGACCGTTAATAGTGCTCGGCACGTATTTTGTCCTGACCCATACTTTCACACGTGAGGCCTTCTTGATTTCACTGCCTGTGGGCTGCACGGTGACTGCGATACTGGCGGCCAATGATATCCGTGATCTTGAAGAGGATCGAGCTAACGGCAAGCAAACAATCGTCACCGCCTGCGGGCGCAGGCCGGCTCAATGGGAATATCTGATTCTGCTGGCCGTAGCCTTTTTAAGCGTTATCATACTGGCTGTAACCAAATCATCAGGGGTACTGATTCTGCTGCCTCTGCTAGCCATACCCCAGGCGATACTGGCGTTACGATCCATCTGGCAGGAACAGAACCGCGGAAAGCTGGTACGAGGGCTAAAGGCCTCATCACAACTGCACCTGTATTTCGGGGTGCTGCTGGCAATCGGAATTATATTGAACCGTTTCCTGTAGTCCACCGGCAAATTAACGGCGTGAATTCAGCAGCTTAAATAAACTCGTAACAGTGGTATCTTGCGGTAGTTGCATATCTGAAGGATATATAATGAAAGCTTCAGTTTGTTCACCGCCTAAACCGCCGTGACTGCCAAGAAATTCTTCAAACGGAGCCACTTCAGCATTTTCAAAAACGGCACTATTGACAATAATATCTCCTGAATGCGGAAAACTTGCCAGCCGTAAAAGCTGCGCTGCTCTAACTTCAGGGGTCCCATAAGGTAATAACGGATCTTGCCCGGTAATCCGGCCGGTTTTCAGATCACGCATACCGGAATTGCCTAAAACAACCGGGGTATCGCAATCCTGATAGGCCACGATGAAACCGATTCCCGGATGAGCGATAAGCGATAGTATAAAATCAGGATAAACACTCGCAATTTCACTCATACATATCTTACCGGTATGGTAAGTAAAATATATATTAGCCAGATTCCCGCCTACGCAAACTACAATATCATTTTTCGAGCGCACGGACGGACTGTTGCCGGATATTGACTTATGTAGTTTTGTTATACCCGAATTCAAATCTGTTTCTTGCAACCAGCCGGAGATAATTCGGTCTTTGGTGGCCTTGATTTGATTAGATAAAGCATCTGAATTGTCTTTTTCAGGGGATATTGGCTCTTCCGACCTATGCCCGTTTTTAAGTAATTTGTGTAGATATTCTGTGAGAGTGTATCCAAATCTTTGCTTGAAAGACATCCCGGCCGACTGACCATGGTCGGAGAGAATAATAACTTCATACTGAAAAGGTGCTTTGCGCCTGACTATATCAATGATGAAATCCAGTTGGGCATCGATTCCACGCAGGATATTCAGGGCTTCTTTGCTTTCCGGTCCCATCCCATGCGCCACTTTATCATAACCCATATAGGTAGTATAAATGGCGGGTACACCCCGGATGATATCCGAGACAACCATATGAGTGCTGACATCACGCAACAGAATATTGGCAAAAGCCCGGGTTAAAGGATAGGCGCTGTGCCAGCGGTTGATGCGTGGCCCATCTGAGAAAAACTGTTTTACACCTTTTAAAAATTCGATGACAATGTCCAAACAAGTCAATAAGGCAGTCTGCAGCGAGGCATATGGATTCAGAAAAGCCAGGTTAAGATACCAAAATCCCCGCGCTTTAAATTCTTTATGTCTGCTGTTAAGAGCGCTGAGTGTAAAGACTGTATTTGTGGCATCTCCGGAAAAAAGATTGTTAATACTGGAGCCCCCGCGCAGTAATCCCTGTCCGCGAAGATAGCGCTCATCTATCATAGCCATATTACTGTTATCATTCGACGATATCAATTTAGCGCGGTCTTTATCATACCAGCGGAAGGCCGGAATATCCCAATTATCACCATACATGATACCGGCCTGACTGGAAGAAGTTTGAGAGGGTACCCCGCAATCATAACTTGAGATTTTGTGCGTACCGTTCTTGAGGATTGCGCTTACGGAAGGCATTAAACCTTTATCCACAGCTTTCTCCACAGCTTTAAAACTTAATCCATCGACTTCAAGTATCACCAGTCCTTTTTGTGTGACGTTATTCTTCCTGTCCCGTGCCGTGAGCCACTGGATAGAACCATCGAAGAAAGAATAATGGCGGTTAAGATTGAGCAGGCCGGTCAGACAAATATTGATGGTCATTAACAGTACCGACCCCAGCAGCGCATAGGCAAAGTTGTTGACGCTTAAGAAGGGCAGCAGGTAGTCTGCCAATACGAAAATAAAGGCATTGATAATCAAGGGGAAAAAACCCAGAGTCAGGATGTTGATAGGGAAGGTCACTATTACCAGTAATGGACGAATGACGACATTTAAAGCTGAAATTATCAACCCGGTCAGTAATACCGCACCAATAGTATCCGCCAGGGTTACTGTGGTAAGTTTTATTCCCGGGATAATCCAGGCCGCCAGGAAAATGGATACAGCATCAAAAGTCCAGATCAGCAGAAAGCGTAAAATTACAGGCAAGAAGCGTTTCCTGCTTTTTACTTTTAGGCTGCTGTTAACTACTGCCATGTTAAATAATAACCGTATGCATATTTATCAATTACTATATTGTTCACATAGAGATATACAGTATATCAAAGGTAACCAGGATTTGTCCTGATAACTATGGTTATTTTGAAGGCCTTGCAGACCATCGGGATGATTGTAGAAGCAGGTTATTATTTTATTATATATTGAATCTGCTAACACCGACAAATTGAAAAACCGGCCCAGTTATGCCAATTCGCAATTCAGTGTCTACCATTCTCTGAAAAGCTAAAAAAGCTTATGACTTTAAAGTCATAAGCTTTTCCCCATCCACGGGCAGCCAGTTACAAAAAGTTTAAATCAAGGCCTCCGCTTTGACAGGAGTGAAGATGAGTTGCTTATCCCGGGCTTCCGCCGTACCGGTCAGCCGGTAGCCTTTAGGACCGCCGTCCGTGACGGCCGCAATAACCCAGGCATTCTTATTGGCCTGTAAGTTCTTCTGTGTTGTATCCATCTTGTAAATACCAAAGACAATATTGTCGCCTTTCACTTCGCCTTTGCCTGCCACAATCGGGTGAGGCGTACTGTCCGAATTTAAAGTGACCAGTGAGAGGAAGGCCGAACTCTGAATAACCGTTTTGATATCCTGGTTGATAATCATTTGCTATCTCCTTCAATCTGGATTTTCTTTACTTTGTTTTTGCTACCTAATATAATATTACTACCATATTTCGAAATTGCAATTACGCAGAATTTTATTAGATGGTAAGGAAAATATGACATGCCGGACAAACAAAACCAAGGGTACTGTCAGGATAAATGCCCTTGTATGGACTATTGCCCTCTGGGCGGCGCTTTGAAGCTTATCGGAGGGAAATGGAAAATCCCGATTTTATGCGCCCTTCATCAGGACGGTACCACCAGATATAACGAATTGAAACGTAAAATCAGAGGCATCACCAATACTATGCTGGCCAGCTCTCTCAAAGAATTGGAAGAAGACGGCCTGATCTGCCGCACACAGTATCAGGAAATGCCGGTAAGAGTAGAATACAGGCTGGCTGACCGTTGCAATGAATTAATGCCTATTTTAGGTCAGCTGGCCAACTGGGGTGTACGGGTCAATACCCCTCAATAAGCCGGCAGGTCAATTTTTCGGAGCCTTTTTAAAGATGTTAAAGGGCCAGTGTCTCTTCTATTCGTAAGGTTATAATCTTTATGTCAAGTTGTATTCAATTGACTTTTTAGAGACAGTCCTCTAACATACATATCAATTTAAAGATTACGTTGGCGGCGGTTCGAAAATCCGGATGGGACCAGTGCCGTTGCCATTGGAAAGGAAGCGCAAATTGTCTCTTAAATTTCGAGTTTTTCTGCATAGCTATCTGGGTTTTAACAGTAACTCTACGCTGGTATACGGTGAAAAGGACGCCATATTAATCGATGCTTCACAGTTACTCAGTGATACGCACCGCATGATAGCCGATATCATCCCCATGCGCAAAAACTTGACTCATATATACGTTTCGCACTTTCATCCCGACCACCATTTCGGTTTACAGGTGCTGCTGAACGCTTTTCCCCACGCCAAAATCGTAGCCCTGCCGAGCGTAGTCAAAGACATCGTTTTCACTTCAGGCGACAAGCTTGAATTGTGGGCGATAGACCGCTTCGGGCCGGATGATATTCCTCATAAAACTACTATACCTACACCCTTGAGCGAACCTCGCCTGATACTTGAAGGAGAAGAACTGCAGCTTTCCGATGGCTGGGAGGGCGACAGCGTCAATAATTCCGTGGTCTGGATTCCATCTATTAAAGTAGCCTGCGCCACCGATGTGGCCTTCCATGACTGTCATTTATGGCCCATCGAAAGCAATGTGGCCAGGCGGGTTAAGTGGCGCGACTCGATCGCCAAACTCAGAGAATTCGAGGCCCGTATTGTGATTCCCGGCCACTGCGATGCCGCCAAAATCCGTCTGATGGAAGAGGTCCAGGAGAAAGGTACACAAACTTATACGGATTGCATCGACTGGTCGCTCAACTATTTAAACAACTACGAAGAGGTCTATAATACCGCCAAAAACGGAGCGCAAATGGTGGAAGCTCTGAACAGGCTTTATCCCACTGTCAAAGCGGAAGACTTCGCCATTCACTGGCAGGCCAGGCTGCTGTTCCCACACAGCAGTCCCGACTGGCTGACTCCCCTGCCGGGCCAACCGGGCCGGATATTCTTGAATCCAGCCGGCGGCTTCGACGGTGATCCGCCCAAAGAATAGCTGTTTCAAGCTGAGGGAACCTTCCACCAGAACAAGGCTGAACGCATGCCGTCCGGCCAGATGTATACGTCGTTTGAACAGCTTAAACGTCGCTCCAGAGTATCCCGCACCAGAGTATCATATTCATTGGTGTTCTCCAGACGCAGATAACGCTTGGCTCGTACAAGTGCCTCTCCAATTGAGTTATCCATCCAGTGCTCACTGCTGTCTTCTATTTTAACGTCGGCATAAATACCCAATTCATAAAGTGCATTATAGGCTATGATGGCGTTGGGACTATCATAAACGTGACCGTAAATGCGACGGTGTAACTCGCCGATGATGCCATCGACCGGCGGCAGCCTTAATTCCAGATAACAACGCCTGATGGCGGACTGTTCCATTTTTCTGATAAACGCCGGAAAATCCGCACTGGAATATATGCCATGGGCACAAATAACTACATCGTGAGACTCCACCTTGGCATCCTGCCAGCGTGCAGGAACGATATGAATATTATCCACCCCGGCAGATGCAATATTCTTGCGGAGGTTATCCAGCATAGTCTCGGAAGGTTCTACAGCGGTAACGCTGCTGGCTATTTTCGCCAGAGGAATGGTCCAGCGACCAGCCCCGGCACCAATATCCAGGGCGCTATTTACTTTACCTATATCATGTAAAGCAAAGTCCAGTAACGAGTCCGGACGTCCTTCGTATCCACTGATATAACCAATCGGTTTTAATTTGGAATTGGCTTTTATCAAATTACGCCACAAAGCTATCCAATCTATATCCAAAATATACTCCTGCTCTTCAAGATTAACCCAGTAATCCCGGTAGCCTTTTAAATCATTCAAGTACCCTGCTGGACTAAAGCTATTTAACCACTACTCTCTTTAGACTTGCAACAGATTCGAGGGGAATTCTTACTAGCACTCAACCGGAAAGCAGACTATTCAGCCGTTTATTGGGAAAAAGCGAAATAACCGATTGACTACTCTGCAGCTATAAATTCGATACGTATCACAGCGTATATCCAGTTAGAAGAGGCTGCTCTGGGAATAAATAAGCGCAGGGGCTGATACTCCGCCAGCAGAGGATCATTACCCGTGGCTATCGATAGAACCAGCGGATAATCAGTCAGATATTTATCCTTCAGTGTAATTTTATAATTATCGCTGGCATAAAACCTTATTTTTGCAAAATCGGATTTTGATTTACCATATTGGGCTAGGAAGGTCTCCATCAAGGGCCCCACGGCAGTGACATTACCGGCTTTTTCCATCTGGCCTGACCCACTCATCTGAACACAATCCAACCTGGCCAGTTCATTCGGCGTAACTGTGAAATCTTCCTCTGCAAGTCCGGATATTGTTATAGGCGTATCGCCGTACCCGGAAATATCCGCCTTAACTTTTACAGAGCCGCTGCAGGAGCAAAGCAGGAGACAGGCCAGCAATAGAGCTAAAAGTATCTTTGTCTTATTCACCGGAAGTCACCATATACAGCTTACCTGTAACCGGGTCTTTGTAAACGATGCCCATTTTTTCATATTGAGTATAATCCACCGCATTTTCAGCGCTATCCTGTCCCAGTCCCTGCATATTCTCAGTGACCTCCTCTCC
>DAOUFH010000078.1:0-6359 GCA_034429955.1 Dehalococcoidales bacterium | reverse complement strand
GGCAGCCGCCATATCTAAATCGAAAACAGTGGTCATCTTCATCAATCAATTGCGTGAAAAAGTCGGAATCGTTTACGGTAATCCCGAGGTCACGCCGGGAGGCCGGGCTTTAAAGTTCTACAGCTCGGTCCGCATCGACCTGAGACGTACCGAAACTATCATGCAGGGCAGCGAAGCGGTGGGGAACCATGTTAGAGCCAAAATCGTCAAAAACAAGGTAGCTCCGCCCTTCAGAAGCGCTGAATTCGATATCATGTTCGCACATGGGATTAGTAAAGAAGGGGACCTGCTAGACTTGGGCGTTCAAATGGGATTTGTAAATAAGTCCGGTGCGTTTTTCTCCTACGGTGATGTCAGGTTGGGACAAGGCAGAGAAAATACCAAGAACTTTTTAAACCAGCATCCTGAAATTGCCGGGGAGATTGAGCAGAAAGTTAGAGCCTCAGCCGCTGCGATTCCTTCTCCCGAAGCGGCCGGGCAGGATGAGGGATAAACGGTCAGAGCAAAGTCGACCGTAATATTTTAACTTAATAACGAACCAAGGGTTGAGGACGTTTTCTCAACCCTTTTGTGTTTTTATGGCAGAGAAAATTAAAAATCAAATAACAGCCATCAAGGCCGGGAAAAATCCCCGGCAGCAGCGTTCCTCCATCTACCTGGACGGCAAGTACGCTTTCAGTCTGGCCGATGAGGTTATATTGAAGGAACAGCTGAAAGTCGGGCAGATTATTTCAGACGACCGTCAAGCCAGGCTGAACGGAGCAGACGACCGTCAGCGCTGTATGAACGCCGCACTGCAGTTTCTGAGCTTGCGGCCACGCAGCCGGAGTGAGACCGCACTGCGGCTGAAAAAGCACGGTTTTACCGAAGCGGATATCGCAGGTACGCTGGACAGACTGTCCGAACTGAACCTGCTGAATGATGTAGAATTTGCGGAATACTGGAAAGAGAACCGCAGTGCTTTCAAGCCGCTCAGCCGGAGGGCAATCGAGCAGGAATTGCGCCAAAAAGGAGTAGAAAAGGGAGTAGTCAGCGAAACACTGAACGACCTGGACGAAGCGGAAAATGCTTATAAAGCGGCCGCCGCCAGGGCCGGACGGCTGAACACCACGGACTATCGCGGGTTTCAGAAAAAAATCGCCGCTTTTTTACAGCGCCGGGGCTTTGCTTACGGTACCATCAAACAGACTGTAAGACGACTGTGGGAGGAAAAAACCGGAGAGCCCTCCGTAATACTTGAGGATGACGGAGGAGATGACCAGGGCCAGGCGTAAATGTGGTTAACCTGGTAAATATTACTCATCCTGCTAAAAGAGTTAACGAATCCGATAAATTGAGTAATACTCAGGAGGACTGATAAATTAAAGCCGGGTGACAAAACACAAAACCAGACGTGCGGTTTAACGGGCCGCCAGCAACTTTAAACAGTCCCAAAATTTTTTAAAAAAACCGGGGAATCTCAAGATTGAGCAAACCACCGGATTAATATATCTAAGGGGGATAAAATTGACTATAAGTCCTTTCATATTTGGAGTCGTAATATTTGCAGTACTTATTATTGGTATTGTGGGCGGAGCTTTCGGATTTGCCATGGTCAGAGGAGCTTTACTGGGGCGCCGCGCTCGTATCGCTGAAAGAAAAGCATTGCGAATTGAAGCAGATGCCAAGTCTCAGGCAAAAGCCATACTGGATGAATCTAAAACCGAAGCTGATAAAATCAAAATTGCCGCGGAAAATGAATACCGCCAGAGACGCGGTGAAATACAGCGTCAGGAGAATCGCCTGACTCAAAAAATCGATTCTCTAGACCGTAAACTGGAGAATCTGGAAGGGCGCGACCGCAATCTGAACAATCGCGAAAAAGAAATTGATAACCTGCGCGCCAGCGTTAATGAAATCAAGCAGCAGCAACTTAAAAAACTGGAGGAAATATCCCAATTAACCAGCGCCGATGCCAAGAATATTTTGCTGGAAAAGATGGAAGCCGAAATGAAAGAGGAGACCGCCCGGCGCATCCGGGAATGGGAATTCAACCTGCAGCAACAGGCCAATGAAAAGACCCAGGAGATACTCTCTCAGGCTATTCAGCGCTCGGCTTCCGAAATCGTTTCCGAAACCACTGTATCGGTAGTCCCGATACCCAACGATGAAATGAAGGGCCGACTCATCGGTCGGGAAGGTCGCAACATCAGAGCACTCGAGCAGGCTACCGGAGTCGATTTGATCATTGACGATACGCCGGAGGCCGTCACACTCTCAAGTTTCGACCCGGTCAGACGGGAGATCGCCAGGCTGGCCCTGACACGCCTGATTCTGAACGGACGCATCCATCCCGCCCGCATCGAAGAGGTGGTCAACAAAGCCAAAGAAGAAGTTGAAGCTACTATTTACAGCGCCGGAGAACAGGCTGCCATCCAAACCGGAGTACAGGGCCTGCGGCCCGAATTAATCCGGATTCTGGGCAGGCTGAAATACCGCACCAGCTACGGACAGAATGTGCTGAATCATAGTATTGAGACCGCTTTCCTGGCGGGGATGATAGCCGGTGAGATAGGCGCCAACATCACTCTGGCTAAAAAAGCCGGTCTGCTGCACGACATCGGTAAAGCCATCGACCGCGAAGTGGAGGGGAGCCATGCCGCTATCGGAGCGGAACTGGTTTCCAGATGGGACAAATCGCCCGAGGTAGCACAGGCCATCGGTGAGCATCATAACGAAGCCCCCACCACCAGTGTGCTGGGTTATATAATCTCGGCTGCCGATGCCATCAGCGGCGCCCGTCCGGGAGCCAGAAGAGAGTCTCTGGAAAACTACATCAAACGGCTGGAAGCCCTGGAAAATATCGCTAACAGCTTTAAAGGCGTCGAGAAATCCTTTGCCATTCAGGCCGGACGCGAAATCCGCATCCTGGTCAAACCTGAAGATATCAACGATATGGACTCCATACGGTTGGCCCGTGATGTAGTCAAGAAAATCGAAGAAGGCATGGAATATCCCGGCCAGATTAAGGTCACGGTTATCCGTGAGACCAGGGCGGTAGATTTCGCCAAATAACACAACTCAGAGCGGGACGGGTTACCGTCCCGCTCATCCGCCGCACTGCCAAGATATATTATAAAAAGAAAGGCCGTTTACAAAATGCAAGTCCTGGTTATAGGTGATGTCATAGGCAAACCCGGGCGGCAGGCCGTTCAAAAACTGCTGCCTGGACTGCGCAAACAATACCAGCTCGACCTGGTGATAGCCAACTCTGAAAATACCGCCGGAGGTCTCGGTCTGACCCTCAGCACTGCCCATGAACTGCTGGATGCGGGTGTGGATGTACTGACCTCAGGCAACCACATCTGGGACCAGAAGGAAATCATTCCCTACCTGGATAGTGAATTGCCGGTCATCCGGCCGCTGAATTACCCTCCGGGTGTACCAGGACACGGCTGCTGGGTTAAAGACCATGTGGCCGTAGTTAACGTCATCGGGCGTACTTTTATCAATAACTATGACTGCCCTTTCCGCAGTATGGACTCCCTGCTGCCGGGTCTGAAAAACAGGTGTACGGTCATCATAGTTGATTTCCATGCTGAGGCTACCTCAGAAAAAATAGCTCTGGGGCGCTACCTGGACGGCAGGGTTTCAGCCGTGGTAGGGACTCATACCCACGTAGGTACCATCGATGCAAGGGTCTTCCCCCGGGGTACCGCGCATATTACTGATATCGGCATGACCGGTCCCAAAGAATCGATCATCGGCGATGATATTGAGGGCGTGATAAAACGCTTTCTGACAGTCCTGCCCGGACGGCTGCCGGTCAGCTCCGACAGCACCGTTATATTCAATTCGGTCTTATTGAATATCGACGAGAAATCCGGCCAGGCCCAGTCCATCGAACGTATAGACCGGGAAGTTGAGATAAAGTGAGCAAAGTAGACCTGCATATCCATACCACCGCTTCCGACGGTAAATTCAGTCCGGCTGAAATCGTGCGCAAAGCCTGGGAAGCCGGCTTGAACTATATCGCTATCTGCGACCATGATTCAGTGGAAGGCATCCTGCCGGCCCAGGCCGCCATGCGAGCCTGCCGTGAGATGACGCTCATCAATGGAGTGGAGATTAATACCGATATTCCGACCGGAGAACTGCACATCCTGGGCTATCTTTACGATTATGAGAACCCGGAATTGCAAAGCGTCATGGTGAAGCTGCGCACCTCGCGCATCGAACGCGCCAAAAAGATGATAGGCAAACTGCGCGGAATCGGCCTGAAAATAGACTTTGAAAGAGTCGAAGAACTGGCCGCAGGAGGTTCCATAGGCCGTCCGCACATCGCTCAGGCTTTGCTGGAAAAGGGCTATATCAACAATTTTAAAGAAGCCTTCTTGAAATACATCAGCCGGGGTGGACCGGCCTATGTCGAAAGAGATAAGATAAATCCGGTTGAGGCTATTCAACTGATTAGAAGGGCCGGAGGCTTGCCGGTCCTGGCCCATCCCCTGACCACCGAGAACTACGAGGAATATTTAGCGGAACTGGTAGCCGCCGGACTGATGGGTCTGGAGGCTTATTATAACAACTATACCCCGGAGCAGGTACAGCAAGTAGTGCAAACCGCGGAGAAATATCACTTGATTACCACCGGAGGCAGCGATTTCCATGGACTGGATACCATGAATGAGCTTCCTCTGGGAACAGTGGAAGTGCCGCTGGAGGTAGTCACCCGCCTGCTGGCAACCCCACGCCGCTAAATACAGCTGATTTTAGGATAAAAAGGTGTAAAATGCCTGATACAGCGATATTCGCCATTATATTCGTCGCCAGCTACCTCATCGGCTCGATACCGATGGCTTTTCTGGTAGTCAAATGGCGTTATAAAGCCGATATCCGCCAGTACGGCAGCGGGCAAGTAGGAGGCAGCAACCTCTACCGCAGTTTCTCTAAACGCTGGGGCTATGCGGTGGGGATTTACGATGCCCTGAAAGGCGCCGCCATCGTCCTGATCGCCAAACTGATCGGGCTGGAGACGGTTTTTCAGGTATTAATCGGCATTGCCATGATAGCCGGACATAACTGGCCGGTCTTTTTAAGATTCAACGCCGGCCGGGGGCTGGCCACCACCCTGGGAGTCTGTTTTGTCATCTTTCCCTTCGGCATCTGGATATTCATAGCCGGAGCCGTCTTCACCTTACTGGTCGGTTCTTCAGCCTTGCCGGCCCTGGTGGGTATGGCGGCTATGCCGGTCGCCAGCTTTATTAGAGGCGAGCCGCTGGAGACAACCCTGGGACTGACCGCTCTGGTGGCTATTCTCATCATAAGACGCCTGACCGCCCCCATCAGTGAGCGTTCCAGGCAGGTTAAAAAGAGTGAACTTCTATTGAACCGTTTCCTTTTCGACCGGGATATCCGCGACAGCAAGCAATGGGTGCATCACCGTCCGGACTCTGCTCCTGATAAAGCGGGAAGAAAAGAACCTTAGCCATGGCATATTGCAAGAGACATCCTGCAGTTGAGACTAATTTATATTGTAATAAGTGCGGCGACCCCATCTGTCCGCGCTGCCTGGTACAAACGCCGGTAGGGGCCCGCTGTCCGGCTTGCGCCAATTTACGCAAGCTGCCGACCTACCAGTTTTCAGGTAAATATTACCTGAGAGGCGCCCTGGCCGGTATTTTAACTGCCGTAGCCATCGGACTTATCTGGCTGGTTATCCGTATGCTGGTCCCTTTCAGCGGCTATTTCAACTTTATTCTGGCCGGTGCGGCCGGATATGCTATCGGAGAAGTCATCAGCTGGGCCTCCAACCGCAGAAGAGGTGTCTGGCTGGCGGTGATGGGCGGGGTCATTGCGGCGGGCGCTTATGTGATATCTTCGCTCGGTATCATATTCAGCCTCTTCAGCCTTATCTCTCTGGCAGTCTGCATCGTTGTCGCGGTGCTAAGGTTAAGGTAGAATATAAAAAGCTTGCAAGCCGGGTGATACCGGCAATTTCGCTGGAAGATAATGAGGAAATCGCTCAATTGGAAACACTAAACAAACTCTCTAACCGGAGTACCTTGATTTGAACAGGGTAGCAGTAATCGGCGCCGGACAAACTGTATTCAGCAGCGCTCAGAGCCGCACCAACACCGAACTATTCAGTGAAGCTGCCGTAGAAGCCATCCATAGCTGCGGGATAAAACGCAGGGATATTCAGGCCCTGATGGTCGGCAATGTCCTGAGCGATTTCGAAGAAGGTCAGCAAATTGCCCAGGTCTTCATCGCTGAAAACCTGGGGCTAAGCGGTATCCCAGCCAATATTTATGATGGAGCCTGTGCCTCTTCCAGTGTGGCTATTCACGATGCTTTCCAGTGGATAGCGGCCGGTCGCT
>DAOUFH010000077.1:0-1570 GCA_034429955.1 Dehalococcoidales bacterium | reverse complement strand
ATATGGCCCTTTTCCTGGATACGCGTACCACCGCCGATACCAATTTCTGGAGCATTATGAGCTCGGATTTTCTGGAGACCGCTGTTTTGAGTGTTACCGCCATCGCCAATCATGCCTTTAACGAGGGCTATAAGGTCGGGCTTTACGCCAATGAATATTATCATCAATCCGAGCATATTATCAGGCTGCCGCCTTCCAATAATACCGACCAGTTCGGAAATATACTGGAAGCCCTTTCCCAGATACAGGGCATTCCGGCCATGGGCATCGATAAACTGCTCAGCCGGGAAGCCCGGCAACTGCCCTGGGAAACTACTATCGTGGTAGTGACAGTAGTGCCTTCTGCCGAACTGATGGCAGTTTTGAAGCGTTTTAAAAAGGCCGGACGCAGGGTGGCACTGGTGACCGTCGGCCCGGAAGCGGCTACCGGCAGCCTGGAAGGAATCCAGTTCTTCCGGGTCTCCGAAGAGGTCTATAGAAAGCAACTGGATACAATGAAATTAGCCCGGCAATGACGGAGTAAGCCGGTGAAAATTCCGGAGATAAAATGACCAGGTTAAGCACTAAAATAAGAATACCGGGACTGCCTCAGATCATACCGGTCCTTTCGGTGATGATGGAGGTCTTCTGGATTTACGCCTGGCTGGTCTGGCTGAGCTATATTCCGGCCCTGCGCTGGGAGAGCACACCGTTAAACCTGATTTCCTGTCTGGCGCTGGGAGTGGCTGTGGAAATCGTGGTCAGGTTGACCCTGGCCGGCCGCTGGTCGTTGCAGAAGGTACGGCTGGTGGTCATACCGCTCAGTTTCCTGTTGTTGATTATTTTGATGCGTTTGAATCTGGGGGGAGGGTACGCACTGTTTGACACCGGCTGGTTTAAATTTATCCCGCAGCAGGTCACCTCTTTCATATTCAGCGGCATTTTCGGCCTGATTATCATCTGGCGGGCTATCAGCACCGGCCAGCAGGATAATTCCTTCACCTCGCTCTACCACAGATTTGTCTTCGGACTGGCGGGAATCATCCTGGTCTTGATAGTCTGGCGGTTCGGCAGTCCGGATACCGTTTCGATCTGGCAGGGTGTGGGCCCGGAAATCTTATTGTTCTTCGGCTGCGGTATGCTGGCCCTGGCAACTTCCAACCTGGAAAAACTGAGAATGGAAATGCGCCAGCAGCAGGAGGCTACCGCTTCATTCAGCCGGCGCTGGATATCGATGCTGATTATCCTGGTGGCCGCGATTCTGGTAATCGGGGTACTGGTGGTCAGCCTGCTGTCCGTGGACACCGGCGCCGATATTGTCAATTTCCTGGGTAAACTGGGTAGCTGGCTGCTGGAGGGCCTGCTGTATCTGCTTTATCCCATCGGTTTCATCGCCCAGCTTTTATTCTATGTGGTGCGCTTCTTTGTGAATTTGCTGCGGGGAGAATCCACGCCTCAGTTCGATATGCTGAACCCTAACGAGATGCCGGAATATGTGCAGCAGGGAGGTGAAGGGGCTTTACCGGCGGTATTGGTCACTGTCCTTAAATGGCTGGTTATCCTGGCAGCGGCCGGCCTGATTATTTATTTC
>DAOUFH010000076.1:0-1706 GCA_034429955.1 Dehalococcoidales bacterium | reverse complement strand
ATGTCCTGTCCGCGGGAAACGCGGATGGTGTTAAAAACTCCGGCCGCAAAAAGCTGCTTCTGGAAAGTCTGGGCCTGCAGCAGAGTAGCAGAGCGGTATTCAAACCCTTGAGTAGGGTTACCTACAATAATATTAACAGCACAATTAAAACCTTTCAGCAGCAGGCCCAGTTGCCGCGCATCCTCTGCGGAGTCATTCACTCCTTCGAAGAGGGCATATTCAAAGGTCGGGCGGCGGCCGGTCTGGTCAAGATAGTCCCGGCAGGCGGGAATAAGCTGCCGCAGCGGCCAGGTACGGTTAGCCGGCATAATACGGTCTCTCAAGCGGTCATTGGCAGCATGCAGGGATATCGCCAGCTCCAGAGGTAATTTTTCATCAGCCAGGCGTTTTATCATAGGTACAATGCCCACGGTGGACAGGGTAATCTGCCTGGCGCCCAGCTGCAGTCCCCGTTTGAAATTCAGCATCAGAACAGCCTTGCGGACGTTATCATAATTGGCCAGGGGTTCACCCATACCCATCAAAACCACATTGGTGATGGGTTTACGCTCGATTTCGAGCTCCTGCTCGCTCACCTTTTGATCTATCCGGCGGGCGAAATACATCACCTGCTCGATGATCTCCCCGGCAGTCAGATTGCGCACGAAGCCCTGCTGTCCGGTGGCACAGAACAGACAGCCCATGGCGCAGCCGACCTGGGTGGACACGCAGACCGTGCGGCGTTCCCGTCCGGAGCCGCTGTTCTCATAATGCATCAGGGTAGATTCGATGGTATTGCCGTCGGAAAGACGAAAGAGAGTCTTGGAGGTCTGTCCATCACAGGAGTGCTGCTCAGCCAGGACGGTAAAGGAATACAGCCGGGTATTTTCCGCCAGCTGACTGCGCAATTCCTGGGGTAAATCGCTCATTTCAGCATATGAGCCGGCCAGCCGGGTATATATCCAGTTCAAAAGCTGGTCAGCCCGGTAGGACTTATGTCCATACCCGGCCAGCAGGTCTTTCAGTTCGGTATAATCAAGGTCAAAAAAATTCATAATTATTTCCGCAGACGATCAGTGAGGTGTTAGCCTTGAGTTATTTATGGTTAGTGCGGTAACGGTGCATTCATTTTAATAATCTGTTAGTCCCTATTTCCCCAAGCTCCAGATGCTTCGTCGGCTGAGGCCTCCTCCAGCCCGACAAAGTAGATAAGAGCTGTTAGCCTTTAGACCACCTCCGGACTCGTCGCCTGTTTGACCGGGCGGTCGGGTTATAAACCGACCCTACGATGACAGACATTTATACTGTCATCCTGGAAGCCTCGAATGGCGAGGCTGAAGGATCCGGATGAGGGGTGGACATAAGGCCTCCTGTATGACAAATCAAAACTCACCTTCTCCCTGCCTCGTCTTTGCGAGCTCGATTCTCTCTCGAAGCAATCTAATATAATTTCAGTTTTTAGCTCTCGGCTTTTAATACCCTACCCCAAACTGACGGCTGATCGCTGACAGCTGTTTTATCAGATCGCTTCAGGTGTAAAAGCTGCCCGCGATGATGAGGGAGACTCACTCCCTTATTCTCCCTCTGCTTTCAGACTTCTGGATCTTAACTGGCCGCAGCCTGCTTCGATGTCCTGTCCGCGGGAAACGCGGATGGTGTTAAAAACTCCGGCCGCAAAAAGCTGCTTCTGGAAAGTCTGGGCCTGCAGCAGAGTAGCAGAGCGGTAT
>DAOUFH010000075.1:0-5216 GCA_034429955.1 Dehalococcoidales bacterium | reverse complement strand
TTTTGCTTCCCACCGCCATATCGCCGCCAGCGAAAGCAGGTTCCTTGATATGCAGCGGCAAACCTGTCAGAGCCGAGGCTTCACGGGCGATGCCTATCACCGAAAGACAGTCGGGACGATTGGGAGTCACATCCATATCGATGACGTAATCACCTCTATAATCGCTCAGACTGCTACCCACCGGAGCATCCGCCGGCAATATCAAAATCCCGCTATGTTCCTCAGAGATACCCAGTTCCATCTCGGAGCAAATCATGCCACGCGATTCCACGCCCCGGATTTTAGCCGGTTTCAGTTTGGCCGTCTGGCCGGTATGACCGTCCTTCAGTACCGCTCCTACCGAAGCAAAGGCGATTTTATCGCCCTCCTTGTAATTCCAGGCGCCGCAGACCACGGTCTCCTGTCCCCGGCCGGTCTCCACCGTCGCCAGCCGCAGCTTATCCGCATTGGGATGAGGGTTGATGGCAACCACCTGTCCGACTACTACATTATCCCAGGAGCCTCCCAGGTTGATTACAGCCTTAACTTCATTGCCGGACATATTCAAGCGGTGAGCTAACTCAGCCGCCGGGATATTCAAATCAAGATAATCTTTAAGCCATTTTACTGATACTTTCATTACTACCGACCTCTAGAATTGTTCTAAGAATCTAAGGTCACCGCTGTAGAACAGGCGGATATCTTCAATGCCGTAGCGTAGCATGGGCTGTCTTTCAATGCCCATGCCGAAGGCGAAACTCTGGTATACCTCCGGATCTAATCCGGCCTTGCGCAACACTTCCGGATGAGTCATGCCGGCTCCGCCGACCTCGATATAACCTGAGTTGCCGCACAGGCGGCAGCCTCGGCCTTTACAGACCGCGCATTCCACTGCGATTTCCACGCCCGGTTCCACAAAAGGAAAGAAATCGCAACGAAAACGCACTTTGCGGTCGGCCCCGAAGAAGCGCCGGGCGAATTCATACAGTGTGCCTTTCAGGTCGGCCATGGTGATATTCTTATCTACTGCAATGCCGTCGATCTGGTGGAACATGGAGGTATGCGTGGCATCGCTGGCTTCGTAGCGATAAACTTTACCGGGGCTGATGGTGCGGATAGGCGGTTTCATACGGGACAGCACTCTGGCGGAAACGCAGGTATTGTGCGTTCTTAAAAGCCAGGGATGCTTGCCGTGCTCATCGGTATAGTCCATCCAGGAGGAAGACATTTTGTCCCTGGAGGGATGTCCCTCCGGTATATTCAGAGCATCGAAATTATAATATTCCATTTCGACTTCCGGCCCTTCTACGACCTGAAAGCCCATGGACTTGAAAATATCGCAAATCTCGTTCAGGGTTTGCGTGATAGGATGGAGATGTCCGATAGGGGATCTGCGTCCGGGCAGGCTGACATCCAGAGCTTCTTTGACCGCTGCCGCGGCCAATTTGGCCTCCTGCAGGACCTTTTCCCTGACGCTAAACAGCTCTTCCAGCTCTGTCTTTAAAACATTGGCGGTCGAACCAACCGCCTTCTTTTCTTCGATTGTGAGTTCGGCCAGTCCCCGCAAGACCTGCGTCAGCTCACTTTTTTTGCCCAGGTAGCGCACCCGCCAGGCCTCCAGCGCCGGCCTGTCATTGATTTTTTCCAGTTCCGCCTGGGCTTTAACCTTCATTTCTTCAATTTGTTTCAGCATCTTGAAGCATCCCTTTTAGACAAGTATATCCCTCCACCGAACCGGAGGAGGGAATACTTTTAATACAGTTGTTCTGAATAATACCTGTTATCACAGGTAAAAAACGCGCAAGGCGTTTAATTTATTTAGCTTGAACAGCTGTTTTGACCATCTCTGCAAAGGCGGTCGGGTCTTTGGCGGCCATTTCAGCCATCAACTTGCGGTTGATTTCAATTCCGGCTGCATCCAGTGAAGCGATGAGCTGGCTGTAATTCAGGCCGTTGGCCCGGGCGGCGGCGTTAATGCGGGCAATCCACATGCGTCTCATATCGCCTTTTCT
The DNA here is from genome assembly GCA_034429955.1 of Dehalococcoidales bacterium. GTDB lineage: Bacteria > Chloroflexota > Dehalococcoidia > Dehalococcoidales > UBA3254 > DATIKD01. The sequence continues at coordinate 3,225 of DAOUFH010000075.1, read as the reverse complement.
CTCACGGCGATGGAAATACGCATAACTCAGGGAATGCAGCATGGCCTCGTGAGCCCTGCGTACCAGTTTATGTTTAGAAGCCACCTGGCCTTTAGTCAACGATAGTAATTTCTTATGTCGCCGATGCGATGCGACACCTCTTTTTACGCGTGCCACTGTATTTTACCCCCAATTTTCATATATCCGGTTTAAATATAACCCGGCCGAATAACCCGGGCTGTCATTAAATAACCTGCTCTTACGGTTTAACGGATATATTTAGCCCCGTAAGGCAACAAAGCCTTCAATCTATCTTTTTCAGCATGATTGGCCGGAATCATTTCATCCAGCTGGCCCTTGACATCCTTGTTCCTGTTACGTCTCAAATGAGTTTTACCGCCCTTGGTCCGCAGTACCTTGCCGGTGGCGGTAGCATGGAAGCGATCCTTGGCTCCCTTATGAGTCTTCATTTTATACAATTTAGGCATTTGCAGATTCCTTTACCTTCTCTTCCTTCTTTTCTTCCTTGACCCTGGTCCTGATTTTTTCCGCAGGTTTTTCAGCGGGTTTTTCCGCCGTTTTCTCTACTTTAGATTTCTTCTCCGCCGCAGCTGCCGGAGTTGCTTTAGGTTGCTGAATGGACAACGGTGCCAGTATCATATACATCCTCGAACCTTCCATTTGAGGTTGTTTTTCAATTGTTACCGTCCCCTTCAGAGACTCCATCATCTTTTCCAGCAGTTTCCAACCCAGGTCGGCGTGAGTGATTTCACGTCCGCGGAACATAATCGTTATCTTAACTTTATCGCCGTCTTGCAGGAGTTTCTTAACGGAGCGGGTTTTGGCCTCAAAATCATGCTCTCCAATTTTAGGTCTCAGGCGGATTTCTCTCACGATTGAGGTCTTCTGGCTTTTCCGCATTTCGCGTTCTTTTTTGGCTTGTTCGTATTTAAACTTGCCGTAATCCATTAACCGGCACACCGGAGGAACTGCCGTGGGCGCAACTTCTACCAGGTCAAAACCTTTTTTCTTGGCCATTTCCAGGGCCTGGTACAGTGCCATTACACCTAACTGCTCACCCTTATCGCCCACCAATCGGCATTCTCGAGCTTTAATTCCTTCGTTTACTCTAAGTTTCTTAATTATAAGATTATTACCTCCGTTGTCCTGTATTTACGAACACTGCCTGTCCCCAGTTAAATACCTCTGCTCCTGACAGACAAAACCCATTATCTATGTCTTCTTAGACATAGAATATAATATTCTAGCACAAACCCTGATTATATTTCAAAGTCCCTGGCTTTAGAAGCTATAACTTTTTTAATCTGCTCTACAAACTGCCCGCAAGGGATAGCCTGTATCTGCTTGCCGGTCCTTAATCTAAGCGAGACTGTGGATTCGGAGGCCTCTTTTTCTCCCACAATGACCATGCAGGGCACTTTCTCCATCTGCGCCTGGCGGATTTTCTGGTTCATCCTTTCATTGCTGTCGTCAACCTGCACCCGCACATCGGCAGATTTTAGTTCGCTTTCTATCTGACGGGCGTATTCGTTGTACTGTTCGGAAACCGGTATCACCATCACCTGCAAAGGTGAAAGCCAGACCGGGAAAGCCCCGGCATAGTGCTCAATCAAAAAGGCGAAGGTTCTCTCGATGGCGCCGATGGACGAGCGGTGTATCACGATCGGTTCTTTTTCCTGGCCGTCTTTATCGATGTAGGTCAACTTGAACCGTTTGGGCATCACAAAGTCATACTGCACCGTAAAAACAGTATCTTCCTTGCCGGCGAAATTACGCATCTGGATATCGATTTTGGGACCATAGAAAGCCGCTTCGTTGGCCGCTTCATAAAAGTTAGCTTTACGCTGCACCAGTACACTGCGTAAAACCTCTTCGGCATAATCCCAGGCGGCATCGTCCTTATAATATTTCTTGTCTTCGTTGCGATTCCCCAGTGAAAGCCTGTACCGGTAGTTGTCACCGGTATTCAGTCCCAGGGTATTGGACATAAACTCGATCAGGTCCAGCACTACGTTCAGTTCCGAAACAGCCTGTTCTTTCTGGCAGATTATATGCGAATCGGCCAGACAGAAGCTCCTGACACGGATAAGGCCGGTCAGTTCGCCGGACTTCTCATATCTGAACTGTTTGGCCATCTCAGCTATCCTGAAAGGCAACTCTTTATATGAACGCGGCTTGCTGGCATAATACTGGAAATGATGCGGACAGGTCATCGGACGCAGCATCAATTCTTCTTCATCCACTTTCATCAGCGGATACATGGTCTCTTTATAATAAGGATAGTGTCCAGAGGTCTTATACAGCTCGATATTGGCCAGGTCGGGGGTGTATATATGTTTATAGCCCCGCTTGATTTCCTCATCGACCACAAAACGCTCCAGCGTCCGGCGGATAATCGAACCCTTCTCGGTAAAAATCGGCAGACCCTTGCCGATCAAATCGGTGAAGACGAACAGGTCCAGGTCTTTACCTATCTTGCGGTGGTCGCGCTTGCGTATTTCTTCCTGATAAGCGATATACTCTTCCAGCTCTTTTTTGCTGCCGAAAGCCAGACCGTAAATCCTTTGCAGCATAGGATTTTTTTCAGAGCCGCGCCAGTAGGCACCCGCAATTTTGTCCAGCTTGAACCCGTCATAACGGATTTCTTTGGTAGAAGCCACATGCGGCCCGGCGCACAGGTCGACAAAATCGCCCGAACGGTAAACGGTGATCTCTCCGTCGTTCAATTCCTCGATCAGCTCCAGTTTATAAGGCTGGTCTTTGAACAATTCCCGGGCGGCAGTCTTGCTGATATTCTCTCTGGTAAAAGTAAGCCCCTTCGAAATCAGCTCACGCATCTTTTTTTCTATCCGGGGCAGATCTTCGCTGGTTAAAGTTTTAATATCGAAATCATAATAAAAACCGTTATCTATGGCAGGCCCGATGCCGAATTTAACCTCCGGGAATAAGGCCTGTACGGCCCCCGCCATTACATGACTTAAAGAATGCCGGATCAACTCCAGTTTGGAATCACCGGCTGATTTTGCTCCGTCTGAACTCATCTCAAACACTTCCTGAATCTAATTAGTTAATCTCATAAATTATAATTCTTATCTTGCCGTAGTGTAAAGACTCTTAAACCTGAGTTGTTGAAGTGCTACGATTTTGTCACCAGTTAATTGTTCAGGGAAAATGTCACCATGGAGAAAGTGACATTGAATCTAAAAGAACAGAACCGGTTAAAAG
>DAOUFH010000074.1:0-5787 GCA_034429955.1 Dehalococcoidales bacterium | reverse complement strand
AAGTCCTGATCGAAACGCAGCCCGCCCTGGGCAAACATGCGGTTCAGGTCGTCCACCGAAGCCCGGTTGTTGAAAATATCGTGGAAAATGTCTTGTTGAGAATAGCGGAAGCCGCCTTGCGGATTATAAGCCCCGCTGAAGCCGCCCTTGCGGGCCAGATCATATTGCTGTCTTTTATTCTTGTCGCTTAATACGGCATAAGCTTCATTGATATCTTTGAACTTTTGTTCGGCCTCTTTTTCATGCCCTATATTTTTATCCGGATGATATTTGAAAGCCAGCTTGCGGAAAGCCTTGCGGATAGTCTCATCATCGGCATTTTCAGGCACACCGAGCATCTTATAGTAATCTTTCATCGTCTATCTGCCTGCCTGATGCTTTATTTCAATTATAACATTATTCCGCCGCGCTGTTTTTGAAGCTCTGCTGAGAAGCTCCTATAATTAAGGCAGAGCAGCTGTAAAACTTCCGGGAAGGTATCTCCCCGGCGCCGTTCAAACTATGCGTAAGGAGATTGGATAATGGATAAAACCAGACAGGTAGCCGATATGTTCAAAACTGCCCGCAAGTCGCTGGTTTTCACCGGAGCAGGCATCAGCACGGAATCGGGAATTCAGGACTTCCGCAGCCCCAACGGACTCTGGCATCAGTGGGACCCGGATGAACTGACTTTTGATAAATTTATGAATAGCCGGGCCAGCCGGGAGCATTACTGGGGGTTTTCCCGAGCTATCTGGCCGAGCATGTCTACCGCCCAACCCAACATCGGGCACTATGCCATAGCCGAACTCTATAAAATGGGCAAACTGGCAGGAGTAATCACCCAGAATGTAGACGGACTGCACCAGGCGGCCGGCGTGCCTGACGAGAAGGTCGTCGAACTGCACGGCACTCTGCGTTGGGTCTCCTGTCTTTCCTGCGGCAAACGCTGGCCGCGCCAGGAGATCGAGGACAGGATGGACCGCACCGGAGAAAAAGCTCCCGAATGTGAGTGCGGAGGCTATTTAAAACAGGCTACCATCGCCTTCGGGCAGTCCCTGCCGGCAGAGGCAGTCTCTGAGGCCGAAAGGCTTTCGGCCTCCTGTGATTTATTTATCGTGGCCGGTTCTTCACTGGTAGTCTATCCGGCCGCTCAAATGCCGCTCATTGCCAAACGCAACGGGGCTAAACTGGTCATCATTACAATCAGCGACACGCCGCACGACCGCTATGCCGATGTAGTGATTAATGAAAAGACCGGACCTACCCTGTCCGGCATCGTAGAACTGGTCAAACAGGACAGGCAGGCCTGAATTGCGCCGTCTGCCGTCCCTGGCCCTTGTTCTGGTGCTATTGTTGACCGTTGTACTGTCAGGTCTGTCAGCCTGCCGCAGCAACGGTCCCAACCTGGAGCATGACTTCGCGGGCATAGTCAAACCCTACAGCTTCAACCTGGCGGAGTGGGAAGTGCAGACTCTGGCCGGCAGACTGGTCAGACCCGGCGATACGCCTGCCGACACCGATACTGCTCTGGTAGCGGACTATTTCAAAAACCTGGCCGAACTGGAATCCCTGCGCTACTCGGTTTCACAGGAACAGGCTTTCAGCGAATTGAAAACACAACTATCGCAGGATAGCACCAGGGTAGAACAGATTCTGGCCCGTCAGGTCAGCCTCTTTTTAGCAGAGCAGGGGCTATACAATCCTTTAGTCAACAGACTGGAACTGACCTTTCCGCCGGTCAGTTTTGAACTGGAAGACGCTCTCAATCTGCTGGTGGTATCTCCGCGCGACCGCATCGAACGCAGCCGTGAGGCTTTCATCCAGCCCGATATCACGGTAGCCCAGGCGGAAACGCTGGAGTCACAGCTGGACGCTTACAATGTTTCCTCCCTGGTCATTCCGCTGGGCGGACTGGGGGCGACCTATCCCAGCTTTGTAATCCAGTCCTCGAATCTGGAATACACCTTGAAATCGATTGCCGAAGAATGGCTGCATCAGTACATGGCCTTCCGCCCGCTGGGCTTCCGTTATGTGCTGTATCTGACCGGACTGATCGAGGATAACGATATTGCCACTCTTAATGAGACCATCGTGGGAGTGGCAGCCGAGGAAATCGGCGAGCAGGTCTATCAGCAATATTATGCAGCCTATTTCCCTCCGGACGTCGAGACTCCGTCCGACGGGAGCAGCTCTGATTTCGATTTCAATGCCGCCATGCGGGAAATCAGAGTCGACGTCGATGCTTATCTGGCCGCAGGAGAGGTGGCAGCCGCCGAAAATTACATGGCAGAATCCCGGCAGATGCTGGAAACCCACGGTTATTATATCCGCAAACTCAACCAGGCCTACTTTGCCTTCCACGGCTCTTACGCTTACAGCGAAAGCTCGATCGACCCCATCGGAGAGCAGACCCGGGCCTTCCGGCAGGCCAGCGGTTCTCTGAAGAACTATCTCGAGACCGCTTCCGGCTTTACCGAGCGCTCACAGATTACGTCATAACCCTGAACCGGAGAGCCGGAACTGAAGCTGACAGCCCCCCGCCGTTTGTGGTACCATGATATTAACATTTCCGGAGAGTTCTCAAGCATGCCGAACTGGCAGACTACCGCTAAAACAATCTATTGCGATGCAGTGGACGATGAAGTGACCGTGATGGTCTATAAAGACCTCAGTTCGCACTGCACGGGCTGTAAAAAATACACCAGGCCGAACCAGATTACCGCCGGACTGGTTAAAGAGAAGCAGCGCCGTTTGAAGCGAATTATCCAGTGCGAAGGGGAAGACTGCCGGAGAGTCACCGGTTACAAACAAAGCCTGTTAGCCGAGGAAAATCAAAAGCCAGCATGAACACAGCCGACAGTAATTTAAAAAAGCCCGCCAGCAGTCAGGTGGCCGAAAAACCGACCGTCATCAAGATAGAGCACCTGTATCTGTCTTTCGGCGGCGTTAAAGCCTTGACCGATATCAATATCGATATCAAAGCCGGTGAGATACTGGCGATCATCGGCCCCAACGGAGCAGGCAAGACCTGCGTATTGAACTGTATCAACGGCTTCTATAAGCCTCAGAAGGGCAATATTTTCTTCGGTGATAAAAATATCACCCGCATCCGTCCCGATCTGGCGGCTAAACAGGGACTGGCCCGCACCTTTCAAAACATCGAGCTGTATAGCGGGCTCAGCACACTGGACAACATCATGGCGGCACGCCATGTCCTGATGAAACAAAATTTCCTGACCGGCGCTCTCTATTTCGGCCCGGCCCATGCCGAGGAGATTAGACATCGCCGGGTGGTGGAAGATATCATCGATTTCCTTGAAATCGAATCAATCCGCAAGACCACTGTGGGCTCCCTGCCCTACGGTATGCGCAAACGGGTTGAACTGGGCCGCGCTCTGGCCCTGCAACCTAAAGTCCTGCTGCTGGATGAACCCATGGCCGGCATGAACCTCGAGGAGAAAGAGGACATCGCCCGCTTCATTATCGATATCTTCGAAGGACAGGGCTCGACCTACCCTGATACACCGGTACTGCGTGACGGCGTCAACTGTATTATTCTGGTCGAGCACGATATGGGTGTGGTGATGGACATCGCCGACCGTATCGTAGTGCTCAATTTCGGTGAAAAGATCGCCGAAGGCACGCCGGAAGAAATCCGCAACAACCAGCAGGTGATCGACGCTTACCTGGGTTCTAAAGACCGTTAGAAAAGGCCGACGGTATAAGATAGGATTTTGTCCGCTGGTCAAAAAGCGGAAGCTATTATATAATAACCACGGGCAAATTTTCACATTAAGGCTGCTATATTGGATCTGAATGTCATCTATATTGGCATTATAATTCTGGCGGCATTAGCATTCGATTTTACCAACGGGATGCATGATGCGGCTAACTCCATTTCCACCGTTGTCTCCACCCGCGTTCTCTCTCCCAAACAGGCTATCATCTGGGCAGCCTTTTTCAATTTTGTCGCCTTCCTGATTTTCGGTACCGCTGTCGCCAAGACCATCGGCGCGGGGATGATCGACATTAGTGTTGTTACTCCTACCGTGATATTCGCCGGGGTCCTGGGCGCGATCGCCTGGAATATGATCACCTGGTATTTCGGCCTGCCCAGCAGCTCTTCTCATGCCCTGATCGGCGGATATGCCGGGGCAGCGATTGCCAAAGCCGGTTTCGGCGTGATTATCGCTGCCGGCTGGTACAAGACCGTCCTGTTTATTGTCCTGGCGCCGACCATCGGACTGGTTATGGGCTTTGTGCTGAAAATTCTGACTTCCTGGTTGTTCTACAGGCAAAAACCGTCCTCGGTCAATAAATGGTCGCGCTGGATGCAGCTGGTCTCAGCCGCGGCCTACAGTCTGGGACACGGCGGCAACGATGCACAAAAGACCATGGGCATTATCACCAGCCTGCTGATAACCGGAGGTCTGTTATCCGGTTCCGGGACCGACTTTCATATTCCGCTGTGGGTGGTATTAATGGCGCATACCGCCATCGCCCTGGGAACTCTCACCGGCGGCTGGCGCATCGTCAAGACCATGGGACAAAAAATCACCAAACTGCAGCCGATTGACGGGTTCTGCGCTGAAACCGCCAGCGCCATCAGCATCTTTACCGCCACTCACCTGGGTGTGCCGGTCAGCACCACTCATGTTATCACCGGCGCCATCTCCGGCGTGGGCGCGGTTAAGCGGTTAACGGCAGTGCGCTGGGGAGTGACCTTAAGGATTGTCTGGGCCTGGATATTCACCATCCCGGCGGCCGGGGTGATAGCCGCTATCCTGTATTTCCTCTTCAGGCTGTTTTTACCGGTTTAAAAAAATACCCCGGAATCTCCGGGGTATTGCCGTTCAAATTCGGAGCGGTCTGTCAGGCGTATTTCAGCGCTACACCTTCCAGCACATTAGCCACATCCTCACAGCGGTCTGTAGCCGTTTCCATATAATCATAGATCTCACGCCACTTGATGATGTAAGGAATATCTTTGGAATTTTCGAAAAGCTCCGCCAGGGCGGAACGGTAGACTTTGTCCGCCATATTCTCCAGACGGTTAATCTCAACACAGCGTTTCAAGACCTGTTTTAGGTCGATCTTGCGGCGCAGGTCCGAAATGGCAGCTTTAACCTCCAGCGTGGTATCCACAATAATATCCGCCAGTTCCCTGGAGCGCGGGGTCGGCTCGCTGATATTGTAAAGGCTCATCGCATCCGCAGCAGACTCTATGAAGTCCACGATATCATCCATTGAATGGGCCAGCAGGGCGATATCTTCCCTGTCGAAAGGAGTGATGAAGGTCCGGTGCACCAGGGCGATAATTTCATGCGTCAGGCCGTCACCCTTATGTTCCAGCTCTATGATTGTTTCAACTTCAGTCTTATGCGTCTCCCATTTATACAGCATATCCTTCAAGTGAGCGGCCACCTCGGCAGCATTTTTAGCACTTTCGTCGAAAAGCACAAAAAATCTGCCTTCCCGGGGCAATAGCGATAATTTAGCCAAAATGAGCCTCCTTAGCCTGAATGTAGCCTGCTGAAAGGGAACTGACCTGAACAACGGACTTGTTTAGGGCACCGGCAGCCGGTTTGAAAGCGCAGGTTAGATGAAAATGCCGGGACCGGCAGTTAGAGCAGAGTGCCGGATCAAGCCCTCACTCACCCAACAGTAAATTTTAATTAAGAGCGTGTCAATAGTCAAACTGACGGATGTTGAAGTGCTACGATTTTGTCACCAGTTAATTGTTCAGGGAAAATGTCACCATGGAGAAAGTGACATTGAATCTAAAAGAACAGAACCGGTTAAAAG
>DAOUFH010000073.1:0-3517 GCA_034429955.1 Dehalococcoidales bacterium | reverse complement strand
ATATCTTAGCAGTGAGCTATTCACAGAAAGCTAACAAAGACCGGGCTAATCTCACATTTAAGTAACAAAATAGCGGTTAGAGGGATAGCTATTTAGACTTATATTTTGATCCTTACCCCTATCCCTTTGATAGAGGGGAAATGTAAAGGGGTTTTTAGTAGGATTGATTATCAAATCTCCCGATACTAACCACCGCCAACTCCTTCAGGTAGACTTAACAGGTCATATTACGATATAATAGGAATTCTAGGAAAAGTAAATGCCCTCATTATATGTAGTGGCCACTCCAATCGGTAATCTGGAAGATATCAGCCAGCGAGCTATCCGTATACTAAGCGCAGTCACTCTGATAGCCGCCGAGGATACACGCACAACCGGCAAGCTGTTATCAGCTTACGGCATTCACACTCCGCTGACCAGTTACCATGAACATAATAAACTGACCAAGCTGGACTATATTTTGGATTGTCTCACGAAAGGCGATGTCGCACTGGTATCGGACGCAGGCATGCCCGGCATATCAGACCCGGGGTACGAACTGATATCCGCCTTAAGCACAAAGAACATCCCCATTATCCCCATACCGGGGCCTTCCGCCTTGATTTCAGCACTGGTGGTATCCGGATTACCGACCGACCGTTTTCTATACCTGGGCTTTTTGCCTCACAAACACTCTGACAGAGTCAAAATGATCCGGGACAATTCCAATCAGCGGGCTACTTTAATCTTCTATGAATCACCCCACCGCCTGGCCGAATCCTTACAGGACCTGCTGGATATTCTGGGAGACCGGCGGATTGCCGTTTGCCGTGAATTAACCAAACTGCATGAAGAGGTCTTCAGGGGTACCCTCAGTGAGGCTGCCGGCCATTTCACACAGCCCCGCGGAGAATTTACTCTGGTAGTAGAAGGCAACACCGGTCCGGCAGAGGAATTATCACTGGCAACTATCGAACAGCTTATCCGTCAAGCCCGTAATTCAGGTAAAACAGCCAGGGCAGCTCTACCTGAAATCGCCCGGACCAGCGGACGTTCCAGGAAAGAGCTCTACAATCTGTGGCTGAAAATAAAATAAATCGCCTGTCAGTCCGGCAGGAAAAGGAGTAAAACGATGAGACGCGGCTGTATTTCGCTGGGCAACATCAAATGTGATGAGTGTCACCGTACCATCCTGTACCCTGAGCGTTATCTATCGATCGAAATCTCCAAAGGTAAAAACCAGACTTTGTGTATGGACTGCTGTCTGGAAAAAGGCCTGGTAAAACCTGAATCAAGCAAAGAAGGGGCGGAAATGCTCTTCGACTTGAGTAATGAATAATTTTCCCTGTATTATTGATTTGGGTTGTTTCCGTTTTTGAATCCGGCACAGTATAATAATAGCTATTAATTCCGACTGCTTTTGAATTATGCACAGCTTTGGAAGGTCTACTTCCGGCTGTTATTATTATTTCCAGGAGTATCGCATGACTGAGAACATCTTTATTGGAGTCGCCTGGCCGTATGCTAACAGCCATATTCATCTCGGGCATGCCGCAGGCGCCTATCTACCGGCGGATATCTTCGCCCGTTTTCAGCGGACCAAGGGCAACCGGGTTTTAATGGTATCCGGCAGCGACCAGCACGGTACTCCTATCACCATCAAAGCCGAACAGGAAGGCAAAACTCCAGAGCAGATTGCCGCATATTATCATAGCCAGTTCCTCGAGACCTTTGAAAGATTCGGGATCTCTTTCGATTTATATACCCATACAGACACACCCAATCATCACACCATCACCCAGGAATTTTTTCTGAAGCTGTATGAAAAGGGCTTTATTTATAAGGACTCCGTATTGCAGGCCTGGTGCCCTAAATGTCAGCGTTTTTTGGCCGACCGTTATATAGAAGGCACCTGCCCCCTCTGCAACGCCGCCGATGCCCGCGGCGACCAGTGCGACCAGTGTGGTAAACCTATGAATGCGGTCGATTTGAAACAGCCTCATTGCAAACTTTGCGGAAGTACCCCTGAGTTCAAAAATTCAGAGCATTTCTTCCTGAAACTGAGCGCTTTCCAGGAGCAGTTAAAAGACTGGCTCAAATCCAAGACTTACTGGAGAGCGAACGTCTTCCATTTTTCTCAGCATTACCTGGAAGATGGCTTAAAAGACCGGGCGATTACGCGTGATATGGACTGGGGCATACCGATACCGTTACCCGGCTATGCAGGCAAACGTATTTATGTCTGGTTCGATGCGGTAATCGGCTATTTTTCCGCCAGCCGCGAGTGGGCCGCACGCACGGGTGAGCCTGAAAAGTGGCGTGATTTCTGGGAAAACGAGCACTGCAAAGCCTATTATTTCATAGGCAAAGACAATATCGTTTTTCATTCCATAATCTGGCCGTCCATGCTGATGGGCTACGGCGGATTGAATTTACCTTATGACGTCCCGGCCAATGAATTTTTGACCTTTGAAATGAAAAAATTTTCCAAGAGCCGCAACTGGGTGGTCAATTTGTCGGACTATCTTTCCCGCTATGACCCCGACCCGCTGCGTTATCTACTCTCTATCAATATGCCGGAAACAACCGATACCGATTTTTCCTGGGGCGAGTTTTACCGCCGTAATAACGACGAACTGGTCGCCACCTGGGGTAACCTGGCCCACCGGGTCTTAACCTTCACCTATAAAAATTTCGAGGCTGCCATTCCAACTCCCGGAGAGCTGGATGAGGCCAGCCGGCAAATATTGGAAAAGACCGGAGATACCTTCAGGCAAACTGACACACTTTTAAGTCAGTGTAAATTCAAGGATGCACTGAAAAACATTATGGGGCTGGCCCAGGAAGCCAACCGCTACCTCGATGACAAAGCCCCCTGGAAGGCTATTAAAACAGATAAAGCCGCCGCCGGCACCTCTCTCTATGTAGCGATAGCGGTAATCTCCGCTCTGCGCATTCTGATGTACCCGTTCTTGCCGTTCAGCTCTCAAAAGCTGCATGAATATCTGGGATACAACGGTACGATCCAGGACAGCGGCTGGAAATTCGTAATGCCGTCGGCCGGACAACAATTGAAGACACCCCAGCCGTTGTTTAATAAACTCGATGATAAGATGCTGGAAGAAGAAAACCAGCGGGAATAATCATCAAATAATTTTGTGAGGCCATTGATTGGAATTAAATGCTATTTACGGCCCGGTAAACGCAGACTTACAAAAGATTGAAGATGCTCTGCAAGAAGTCGGTAACATAGAATTCGACTGGCTATCCCAGCTTCTGAACCATAGTTTATGCGGCGGCGGCAAACGTATCAGACCGGCCTTGACTCTGATGTCCGGGTTATTCTATAACTACCGCTTTGAATTCCTGCAACATATGGCTGTCTCTATCGAATTGATGCACACTGCCACTCTGGTCCATGACGACGCAATAGATAAGTCGGACTTCCGCAGAGGGAAAGTCACTGTGTATAAGTTGTGCGGAATTGAACCGGCCGTCCTGCTGGGGGACTATCTGTTCGCCAAAGCCGGTGTCGAGG
>DAOUFH010000072.1:0-15910 GCA_034429955.1 Dehalococcoidales bacterium | reverse complement strand
TAATTACAGAATTAAAAATTAATAACGAATAACTAAGTACCTTTTTAACTGTTGAGATGGGTACTTATTTGTAGCATTTATGTTGTCTAAAGTATAGCATACGCAGACGTAAAACAGGGAGGTCGCCATCGTCAGCTTTGAAGGTAAAGCAGGACTTACTCCTGCTTTTGTATTTTGAATTAGGTTATGCTAGCGTAGTCCTGTATGGATAAAAAACGCGTGATTGTCATAGGCGCCGGCGCAGCCGGTCTGCTGGCCGCCGGACGGGCAGCAGAGTGTGGGTCTGACGTCCTGCTTCTGGAAAAAATGCCTACCCCCGGACGCAAAATATTAGTCAGCGGCAAGACCCGCTGTAATCTCACCAATACCCGCGAACTGGAAGAGTTTATTACGGCTTTCGGGCCTAACGGCCGTTTTTTATACAGTGCTTTCAGCCGTTTTTTCCGTGACGATCTGCTGTCTTTTATGCGGCGTTACGGAGTTGAGACCAAAGCAGAACGCGGAGGCCGGATCTTCCCCGCCTCGGATAAGGCTGCCGATGTTGTCTCCGCTTTACAGCGCTACCTGAAGGCCGGACAGGTCAGGTTGCAAACTGAATGCCGGGTCGAATCGATTAAAATTGAATCCGGCCGGACTTCCGGCGTTAAAACTGAAAACGGTTACTATGAATGTGAGGCTGTAATACTGGCAGCCGGCGGGGCTTCCTGGCCCGCGACCGGGTCGACCGGGGACGGTTTCCGTATTGCCCGTGATGCGGGACATACCATAATCAAACTGCGTCCGGCGCTGGTACCTCTGGTGGTGGAGGAAGTCGAACTGGCTAAAAGTATGCAGGGCGTAAGTTTGAAAAATATCTGTCTGACCGCTTATCGCGGCAACAGCGCTGAGATTGACGGCCCCAAAGCCGGGAAACACATTCTGGATTCCCGTCAGGGCGAGATGATGCTGACGCATTTCGGCATCGGCGGTCCTGTAACGCTGCTGATGAGTTTGGCTATCGTCGCTGCGCTGGAAAAGGGGCCGGTCAGCGTGGCTATCGACCTCAAACCGGCTTTGAAATTGGAACAACTAAGGATGAGACTGCAGAAAGATTTCGATGCCTGCAGCAAGCGCAGTTTCCGTAATATTCTGAAAGAGTTACTGCCGCTGAAGATGATTGAGCCGCTAGTAAAACTGAGCGCCATCGAGCCCCAAAAGCCTGGCAACCAGATTACTGCTGCTGAGCGTGACCGGCTGGCGGCGCTGGTGAAATCGCTGCGTTTTAATATCAAGGGACCGCTGCCTCTGTCTTCAGCCATGGTTACCGCCGGAGGCGTTGGCCTGGCTGAAATCGATCAGCGCACTATGGCTTCCCGCAAGGTGTCCGGGCTGTTTTTCTGCGGTGAGGTTATGGACCTCGCTGCTGATACCGGCGGATTCAATCTGCAGGCCGCTTTCTCCACAGGCTATGTCGCCGGTGAAAGCGCCGCTGAATATATTAAGAGTCTAAAATAATCGTCAGCCCTCCAAGCGCGCCGTCACCCTCGCCGGTGAGCTGTTGGCCTTGATCTTAAGCGGCAGAGCGATGACTTCAAACGGTTGGCCGGCGGGTATCAGATCCAGATTGGTGAGGTTCTCGATGATAAAAATTCCGGCCTGCAGCAGCATTTTATGAACCGGATAAGGCACTTTATCGGGAGAAGGGGCGTCGATTCCGAGGCATTTGATCTGCTTTGCAATCATAAATTGGCCTAATTCCAGGCTGACGACCGGATGCTCCCGGTAGTATTTATCCAATCCGTAAAAGGCACTGAATCCGGTCTGAAACAGGACTATTGATTTCACAGCTATCAAACGCTCATATTCTGCTTTACAATCAATACTCTGCTGTCCGCGGACGTCCAGCAAGCAGCCTTCTCCAGTAAAGGCTGTGACTGGTAAATCGGAGATAAGTTGCCGGCTGGCAGTGAGATGCCTGGGACCGTCGATGTGAGTCCCGGCGTGCATACTTATCTCCAGCCGGTCGTCATTATAACCATCTTCGGCCAGAAATCTGCTGGCCTTAAGGCTGGTCTTATCATCACCCGGGTAGACCGGCATGCCTTCCTCGATAGTTTGGGTCAGATCAATGTATCTCACCGCAGAATAAACACTCCCATTTCTTTAAGAATTTCCGCCAGAACGTTCAGGGGTAGCCCCATCACGTTGTAGTAATCCCCGTCGATTTTTTCAATCAGGACGGCCCCCAGCCCTTGAATGGCATAGGCTCCGGCTTTATCCAGCGGTTCCTCTCCGGCGACATAGGCTTCAATTTCCTGGTTGCTCAAGTGCTTAAAATAGACCCGCGTCTCAACTATTCTGGAGATCTTCTGTCCGCTGCGGGTGTCTAAAACCGTTAAACCTGTAATTACCAGATGCGATTTCCCGCTCAGCAGTTTCAACATCCGCACGGCTTCACCGGCAGTGTGCGGTTTGCCTATGATGCGGCCTCTGACAACTCCTAGAGTATCGGCAGCGATGATAATGGCATCCGAATGGTTTTGAGCGACTGCCTGCGCCTTACCTTCGGCTATAGAAACAGCCAGTTCACCGGGAGGCTGGTTTTTAGGCAAAGTTTCCGGATAATTGCTGGCTTCGACAGTGAACTCCAGGCCGATCTGCTCTAACAGCTTTTTACGTCTGGGTGAAGCGGATGCCAGTATAATGGAACGTTGGGATAACATATTAACTAGCTGTCAGCTACGAATTGATAGCTTTCAGTCCCCCCTTTTTCTATCACTGTAAACTGAAACTCCGGACGGTTACGGTTGATTCACCCTGTCTGCATAAGCCAGTTGTTCTCTCAGCGAATCAACCCAGGCGGCTGATTTTACTTCTCTTTCCAGTACGAAACGGATATAGGCTGCCGTAGCGTTCTTTAATTCCTGGTTCAAATCGGCATTGATCTTCAGGCGGCTGACTATTTCAGCCGAGCTTCTCTGGAACAGCCTTAATACCTTAAGGGCATCTACGGATATCGGGAAGGCTGAGGGCTGTTCGAATTTGCAGTTGGGACAGAGGATGCCGCCGGCGCTCGGACAGAAGGCGTTCTCCTCCGGCTTCAATGCATTCCTGCAGTTAACGCATTCCTGTATTTGTGGTCTGTAGCCGGTCATATCCAGTAAATGCAATTCAAAATAGCGTAGCGTTAAATCCGGACTATCGGCCTTGGCCAGTTTATCCAGGGTATTCAGGAACAAATCGAAAAGCGACTGGCTGGCGATATGGGATACTGTAAATTGATTTATCAACTCCGCAGCATACAATCCGTAAGAAGTCAGCATCAGATCGTTCTTGAGATTTAAATAACTTTCAATAGTCTGTGCCCCGATTATGGTATCCAGATTGCGTCCCCGGGCCAGGTTAAGATGGCTGTAGGTAAGCAGTTCCAGATGTCCGGCCATCTTGCTTTTAGGGCGGCGTACACCCTTGGCGACCGCTTCAATTTTGCCGTACTGGGGCGTATAGAGGGTCAAAATGCGGTCGGCTTCTCCCAGCTTAATCTTGCGAATTACCACGGCTTCAGTCTGATATTCCCTGGATTCGGGCATCTGTTTGATTCCCCTGTTCCCAACTTGCCACTGAGTCAAGCATAAAGTAAACTTAAAAAGTATACAAGTACTATCAGGATGGATTTGAAATGGCTGAAATTCGCCCCTTCCGGGGTGTAAGATATGATCTGCAAAAGACCGCCGACCTGTCTAAAGTAATCTGTCCTCCTTATGACGTAATCAGTCCGCAGCAGCAAGATGAATTATACCAGAGTAGTCCCTATAATTTTGTCAGGATTGAGTATAACCGGGAACTGCCTCAGGACAACCAGCATGACAACCGTTACATCCGGGCCGCGAATAATATCGCCCAATGGCTGCAAGAGGGTATTTTACATCAGGACTCCCGTCCGGCTTTTTATTTGCATGAACACTCCTTTACCTGTCAGACCCGGTCATATCAAAGGCTGGATATTCTGGCTGCGGTCAAGCTGGAGGAGTGGGATACTCAAATTGTCCGCCCTCACGAAAACATCATCCCCAGGGCTAAAAGCGACCGCATGAGCATGCTATATGCCTGTCAGGGTAACACCAGCCAGGTGTTAGCCATGTACAGCGATGCCCGCGGGGTTATCAAGTCGGTGGTAGAATCTTTCCGGCAGGCTACTCCGGCGGCTGATTTTGTTGACTCCCGGGGGGAAAGCCACAGGCTATGGGTCATTGCCCGGCCTGAAGCTGTTCAGACTATTCAAAAGGAAATAGGCCGGCAGCCTCTGTATATTGCCGACGGGCATCACCGTTATGACAGCGCCTTAACCTTCAAAAGGGAAAAAGCGGCTCAAAGCGGTTATAACCCGGAGGCGGGCTATAACTATGTGATGACCTCTTTGATCGATACCGCTGATCCGGGACTGGTTATCCTGCCTACTCACCGTCTGGTACGCGGTATTCCAGCGGTTTTGCTGCATAACCTCAAGTCCTCTTTGACCGCTTTCTTTGAAATCAGGGAGCTTGAGCTGGCGGCTAAAAAGGTCTGGCTGGAAGTCGATAGCTGTCTGACCGGACTGACGCCGGAAAAACAGCAGGTCAGTCTGGCCGTGTACGGTCTGGAGGCAGGCCGTATCTGTATCCTGACGCTTAAAGATGAAAAGATGACCGGCAGCCTGATGCCGGCCTTCCACAGCGAGCTTTATAAAAAACTGGATGTCAGCCTGGTCGACTATATTATACTGGAGAAGTTATTGGGTTATGATAAAGATAAAGAAGATATTTTGCTGGCCTATACCCATAACCGGCAGGAGTCTGTTGACCGGGTAGATAATCAGGAATACCAGCTTTCCTTTATCCTTAATCCGGTTTCCCCGGAAGTCATCAAACAGATTGCCGATGCCGGCGACCGGATGCCCCGTAAGTCTACCTATTTCTATCCGAAAACCCCGGCCGGTCTGGTGTTTTATAAATGGTAATAAAATTATGAGGAGTATTGCCCGATGTTGAAAACCGGAAATACAGGTAAAATTTTGACCGCTATTTTGCTGGGAACGACTTTATTGGCTTCCGGCTGTGCCTCTAACTCTGTTCCGTCGCCCAAATCCATGAAGTGGAGCTCTCCGCCCGAAATGCAAATCGATAAATCGAAGCAGTATTTTGCTGTAATCGATACTACTCTGGGAAAATTTAAGATTGAGTTATTTGCCGATGAGTCTCCTATTACAGTCAACAACTTCGTTTTCCTGTCCCGACAGGGTTATTACGAGGGTGTCATTTTCCACCGTATCATCAAGACCTTTATGGTCCAGACCGGAGATCCTACCGGCACCGGCAGCGGCTCTCCGGGTTACCGTTTCGAAGATGAATTGCCCGTCAAACATAGCTATGAACCAGGCATAGTGGCCATGGCTAACTCGGGCTCCAATACTAACGGCAGCCAGTTTTTCATCTGCACTGGCGAAGATGCCCAGGGCCTGGACAGCTATCCTAATTACACCCAGTTCGGTAAGGTAATTGAGGGAATGGATGTGGTGCAGAAAATTGCCTCGGAAAAGGTGGTTTCCAACGGACGTGAAATGAGCAAACCGGTTAACCCACCCGTGATTAAGAGTATTACTATCGAAGAAAAGTAAAAGTCCAGTCTGGTATGATAAAATGAGCAGCTCGAGCTGCTCATTTTGTTTTTATAACAGGTCGGAGGGGAAAGCTATCACTTCATCGATTGACTCGGCGCCGGTAAGCAGCATTACCAGCCGGTCTACTCCGACGGCTATCCCTCCGCACTCCGGCATACTCTCGATGGCAGAGATAAATTTTCCCGGCCAGACGCAGGGTTTGTCCTCTTTTTGCATGGCGGCCATCTCAGCCCGGAAGCGCAGTTTCTGTTCCTGCGGATCGTTCAGTTCGCTGTAGGCATTGGCGATTTCCAGACCTCCGATAAAGACCTCGGCTCTTTCTGCGGTGTCGGTGGTGCCCGGTTTGATTCTGGCCAGAGCGGCGCATTCGCGCGGATAGTCCAGCAGCACTACCGGTTTGTGCGGCGGGAAATTCGGCATGATGTGTGTAACCATATCATCATCGAACCTTATTCCGTCGAAATCGGTAAACGGGTTCCAGCCTGCCCAGCGAGAATAAGCCTCTTTGATTGTGATCCTGTCCCAGGGCAGGCTCAGGTCGATGGTATTGCCACGGTATTCCAGCCGGCTGCCTTTGCCCAGCAGGTTTAACAGATAGACTACCATTTGTTCGGTATCTCTGATAATATCCGAGTAATCTGCTCCGCGGCGATACCATTCCAGCATAGTAAATTCGGGATTATGCTGCCGACCGCGTTCGTCCCGCCGGAAACAATGAGCTATCTGGAAAATTTTCTCATATCCGGCGGATAACAGCCTTTTCATTTGCAACTCGGGGGACGTGGAAAGAAACCAGCCCTCCGAGGTGTAGGGCAGGATGAACTGCTCAGGTGCGATGGCGGGCACACGCAGAGGTGTGTCTATTTCTAAAAAACCGCGGTCACAAAAGAAAGCTCGAATGCCGTTTAGTATTCCGGCCCGGCATTCGAGTCTGTCTTTAATCTCTGATAGTCGTCTGGATTCATCCAGCGCCATTTTATTTGGAGCCTACACGCTCAAGATAGGAACCGCTGCGGGTGTCGACTCTGATGATATCGCCTTCTTTAATGAAGGCCGGCACTCCTACGCTTATCCCTGTTTCCAGTTTGCCCTCTTTCATCTGGGCGGTGATGGTAGCGCCTTTAAGACTGGCCGAGGTTTCCAGTACCTTGAGTTCAACGGTCTTGGGCAGTTGGATATCAATGGGTTGACCTTCCCACATCATGATGACAACGGGGGTACCTTCTTTGAGATAACCGCCCTGGGTGCCCACCTGCGCTTTGGTCATGGGTATCTGTTCGAAGGATGAACTGTCCATGAAAATGTAGTTATCGCCTTCCTGGAACAGATACTGCATCTCATGCATGGTGACAGAAGTTTCTTCAACCTTGTCTCCGGAGTGATAGGTGATGTCCAGTACATTGCCGGTGAAAAGGTTGCGCATTCTGAATTTATAGATAGCGCGGCCCTTGCCGGGTTTGACGAATTCGACAGTCTCGACATTCATCGGGATGTTGTCGATCAGAAGTTTGGTATTTTTAGAAACTTCTTCGATATTCACAGGTGTTTGATCTCCTTGTCCCGCTTTGGACGGGACTCTATTTGACTCCTATTTTTATGTCCTAATTGTTTAGTTTACAGCGAAAACGTTAAAACGGCAATATTGTTATAAACGAAGAGGGAACCATAGTTCCCTCTTCATTAAAAGCCCTTACAGAAGAACTAATGATAGCCGAATTGCGGCAGCTTGCGTCCCAGTATAAAACCGATTCCCAGCAGGACGATGCCGCCTACCACGAACAGAAAGTACTTCAGCCAGTCGGGCATGATAGAACCTACGATAAAGGGCGCAGCTGTTGACCAGTCACTGATGTCGCCTGCCCCGTCTACTGCTCTGACTCTCCAGTAATAGGGGTTATCGGCACTAACCGCCTTCAGTTTTTCTTCACTGGTAAGAGTGACATAACTCTCCGTCAGGTCTTTTTTATCAATCAGTATGGCTGAAAAACTGGCATCCTGAGATATCTGCAACTCATATTTGACCGGGTTATTCGGAGAAGTAACCGGGTTCCACTGGAAGGAGACCGGCTGCTTGGCTTTAGCATTGCTTTCAGGATAAGCGACGCTGGGTGCCGCGGGTTGACTGGACTGGATCGAGAGAGTCACTTCTCTGGTTATGGCGCCGTCGGTTATGCTCATTTTATGATCGCCGCTGTTGCCGACAGGAATTTTCAAACTAACCGTAAAGCTACCGGTACTGTCGGTTTTAGCTGTTCCCAGCGGGGTATTATCGAAATTAATTACGATGGTGGATTCGGGAGTAAACCCGCCACCCGTCAAGATTACATCGTCCCCGATGTAACCCGTGTTGGGACTTATCTGCGAACCGGCCGTGACAGTGATGTTTAAGGTGGCCTGGTTGGTACCGTCCGAGGCCTGTAGCTGCCGGGAACCCGAGGCACTGGAGGGTATAACTATCTTGGTTTCAAAAGAGCCGTTGGCATCGGCTTTCGGAGTGCCGATGGTAATTGAGCCAACTTTGATGGTAACGACATATTCCGGAAAGAATCCGTGTCCGGTTAAATTAACCTGAGTCCCGGCGGGAAGATTATCACTGTCCGGTGTTGAGATTGAGGGTACCGTGACAAAGGTTTTGGTTGCTGTGCCGGTACCATCGTTAACTACCAGGTTATAGGTCCCCGCAGGGGTCTCAGGGATGGTGATTTTAGCGGTAAATTTGCCTGCGGTATCGGTGATTACCGTGGGCGTAATTTCCAGTACGGTCCCGTTAAAGGTTATCTCTATATTTCTTTGGGCACCAAAACCGATGCCCTCTACATTGACCTCAGTGCCTACCTTGCCTGAGGCTGGTGTGAGAGTAACCAAACTGCTTGAATTGAGTATTTTAGTATCAAAATAGCCCGTTGAATCGGAGACCTTAAGGATATGGTCGCCTGATGAAAGGGTGGGAATCGTAATAACAGTATCCGTCAGTGTTCCCGTAGTATTGCTCCCGGCGGTGACTGCCAGGGGGGTGCTATCGATAGAAAAAGACAGTATGCTGGAAGCTGAAAAGCCCTTGCCCGTGACTGTGATTTGTTCGCCCTGTACGACATTGGTCTTGCTGACATTAATGGAGGGTGTGACTGTAAAATTAACTGTCGGCCCAAAGCCGACATTGTCATCTCCGCGTATGGTATGTACACCCGCTGTAGCATTGGGGATTTCAAAAATCAGTCCGGAAAAAGTACCCGTAGCGGTAGTGTTTATGACGGATACGGCCGTCGTATCGAAATAGGCCCACAGAGTAGTGCTGTTGTTAAAGCCAGTGCCGCTTAAAGTTATCTGAGTGCCTACTTTGCCGCCGGAAGCGCTGGCAGAGATTGCAGGGATGATGGTATAAGTAGTGGATGCCGTATCACCGCTGCTTGAATTTGCGCTGATGGTATAGGTGCCTCTGGACTGCGCCGGCACTATAAATTGAGCGGTAAAGTTGCCTGCGGTATTTACTACGACTGACGAAGTCAGCACCTGGGTTAAAGGGCCAAACAAGACCGAGGTGATGGTACTGGAGGGTGTAAAACCGCTGCCGTAAATATACACCACTGATCCTACTGTGCCGGATGTCGAAGATAAACCTATACTCGCTGCTGCAAAGACCGGAGTGGCTGTGACTATCAACGCAATTAAGGTCAGTATCAGGATTACCGATACCATAAATAAAGATTTACTGCGTTTCATCTCTCTACCTCTTCAAATCATACTAACTATAGAAAGCCTGTTTCATCTACAATAATAGCACAAATATTTCTCTTTGGATTAATCAAATTGATAATATTTTATCTTGTGTTTTTAAGATTTGTAAAAATACCGGATATATGGGTATTAAACATTATATATAACGACGCTGCAACGGTTTGGTTAGTGTATTGCGTGATCAAAAGAAGATGATACAGAGATTGACGGTTTACATTTTAAAATACCCGCCGGAAATTTCCGGCGGGTATTTGATTGAAGCCTTAGATTTCTTTAGTCAGTGTGGCCAGGAAGTCGGCGTTGGTCTTGGTACGGCGGAGCCGGTCTATTACTCTTTCGGTCGCCTCTGAATATTTATTGGAATCGGCCGATATCATGGCTACCATACGCCGCAGTAGCCAGACCTTTTGTATGACTGATTCGTCCAGCAGCAGTTCTTCACGGCGGGTTCCGCTGCGCTGGATATCTACCGCCGGGAAGATCCGAATTTCAGCCAGTCTGCGGTCCAGATGCAGTTCCATGTTGCCTGTGCCTTTGAATTCCTCATAAATCAACTCATCCATACGGCTGTTGGTATCGATCAGGCAGGTGGCGATGATGGTCAGGCTGCCGCCCTCTGAGGTGTTGCGGGCTGCGCCGAAGAACCGTTTGGGCGGATAAAGCGCCGCCGGGTCGACACCGCCGGACAGTGTGCGTCCGCTGGGCGGCATGGCCAGGTTATAGGCGCGGGTAAGACGGGTGATACCGTCCAGCAGGATAACTACATCCTTGCCGCTTTCCACCAGTCGTTTAGCGCGTTCAAGGGCCAGTTCGGCTACACCGGTCTGATTCTCGGCCGGCTCATCGAAGGTGGCGCTGATGACATCTCCTCTGACAGCCCTTTTCATGTCAGTGACCTCTTCAGGACGCTCACCGATAAGACAGACCATAACATGAATATCGTTATAATTATTGGTTATCGCATTGGCGATTGCTTTTAGCAAAAGCGTTTTGCCGGCTTTGGGCGGGGATACAATCAGCCCGCGCTGTCCTCGTCCGATGGGGGCTACCAGATTGACCAGACGCGTCGACAGATCGCTCGAGCCGGGTACTTCAAGGTTAATTAACTGGTCGGGGAAAGTAGGAGTCAACGCTCCGAAATTGGGACGCTGCTTGGCCAGTTCCGGATCGAGATCGTTAATAGCCTCTACTCTCAGCAGGCTCATATATTTCTCACCGTTTTTAGGCGGGCGGCCCTGTCCGATGACCATGTCGCCGGTCCTCAGCCCGAAACGTCTGATCTGCGATTGTGAGATATATACATCAGTTAAGCTTGGCAGCAGACTGCTTTGCCGTAAGAAACCGTAACCGTCAGGCATCGTTTCTAAAATACCGCTACAGAAAATATTCCCCTGATTTTCAGTGTGGGCCTGAAGCAAACGCATTACCAGGTCCTGTTTTTTCAGACCAGTATAGCTACTCAGACTCATCTGACGGGCAAGGTCGATTAACTCGTCACGGGTTTTGTTTTCCAGGTCAGTGATGTTCATTTTGATTTCATTTTTAGGTTCACTGACCGGGACGATCGCCTCAGGTATCGGTTCATTCTGTACCATTTTAACTTCTCACCTATTTATATTTTTATTTTAGAAAATTTTGACGCTAGGGTTTTAGCTGAACATGAAAAAGAAAACCGGGACTCTGGATGCCAGGGGTCATAATATCACCGTTATTTAAGAACAAAGTGCTCATTAAGACAGAGGTAAGGAAGTCTGGGCTCCTTCACGCATGGTGTTCAAAGCCGCATTGATAAATCCCAGGAACAAAGGATGAGGCCGCAGCGGCCGCGAATTAAATTCAGGATGGAATTGACTGCCCAGCATCCACGGATGGTCTTTAACTTCACATATTTCCACAAGCTGTTTATCAGGAGACAGACCGCTGTACACCAGCCCGCTTTCTTCCAGTTTGTCCCTGAACTGATTATTAAATTCATATCTGTGACGGTGTCTTTCGACGATCTTGTCCTTTTGGTAAGCACTGGCAGCTTTAGTACCGGGCACCAGACAACAGTCATAGTTACCCAGGCGCATCGTGCCGCCTTTATTGCGCATGGTCCGTTGTTCGGGCAGGTAATCTATCACCGGATATCTGGTTTTGGCATTGAATTCAGTTGAATTCGGTTCGCTGGTCCCGAAGATGTACCTGGCATATTCGATTACCATAACCTGCATTCCCAGGCAGAGTCCGAAATAGGGGACCTTGTTTTCACGGGCGTATTTTACCGCTTTGATCATACCCTCGATACCGCGTTCGCCGAAACCGCCGGGCATTATGATGCCCTGTGCCGAGCGCAGCTTGGGTTCGGCTTCACCTTCCTCTAGCGATTCGGAAGGTATCCAGAGTATATTGACGTCCCGGTTATAGTATAATGCCGCATGGTGCAAAGCTTCACGCACGGAATAATAGGCATCATGCAGTTCCACATATTTGCCTACCAGCGCTATATTGACAGACTGCCGGGGGGTTTTTAATTTTTGAACCATGATTTTCCACTGCGTCAGATCCGGTTCATCTTTTTTAAGGTTCAATTTGTCTACCAGGAATTTGCCTATCCCTTCATCTTCCAGCACTTCAGGTACGAAATAGATACTGTCAACTGTCTGCATAGGAATGACTGCTTCTTTCTGAACATCGCAGAAAAGTGAGATTTTAGACCGGATGTTATCGGCAATCGGGTAGTCACTCCGGCAGACTATCACGTCAGGCTGTATACCTATCCGCCTCAGTTCGTTGACACTGTGCTGGGTCGGCTTGGTTTTTAATTCGCGAGTGCAATTTAAATAGGGCAGATAGGTGACATGGACATAAAGTATATTGTCCCGGCCCACTTCATTACGCATCTGCCTGGCGGCCTCCAGGAAAGGCTGTCCCTCGATATCGCCTACTGTGCCGCCGATTTCAACTATTATTACGTCTGCCTGTGATTGCTCGGCGAGTTGCTTGAAACGTTCTTTAATTTCTCCGACCAGATGGGGGACTATTTGAATAGTGCCGCCTAAAAAGTCACCGTGTCTTTCTTTGGCAATCAATGAACTGTAAATTTGACCGGAAGTGATATTGGACTTGGCAGTCAGTCCGATATCGATAAAGCGTTCATAATTACCCAGGTCAAGGTCTGTTTCGGCTCCGTCCTCAGTGACAAATACTTCACCGTGTTGATAAGGAGACATCGTGCCGGGGTCGACATTTAGATAGGGGTCCATTTTCAGGACGGTAACAGAGATGTTTCTACTTTTCAGGATAGTGCCGATTGAAGCTACGGTTATACCCTTACCAACAGAACTGACAACACCACCGGTTACGAAGATATATTTTGACATAAAGTAAACAGGTGTTCCAAAAAATATACTCGCGTGAAAATATAAGCAGGAAAATTTCTTAAAGATTCGATAGACTTATCTCAAAGAGGTCGTAGCACGATTTCCAATAATTATAGGTAGAATATTTGATATTTGTCAAGCATTTTCTCTAAATGATATCGCAGTACCCTGCTTTTGTAGCTGATTTCATCGCCGGAGCAGGCGGATAAAATTGACTCGGGTCATCGAGCTATAGTATCATTGCTTTGGTAATCACTCAACGATTATTCCGAATAATAAAAAATTATATATATGAAGGAGCAAGATAATGGGAATTGATGCATCCAGATTTAGTCTTGAGGGCAAAGTTGCTTTGATCGTCGGAGGATCCGGCGACCTGGGGCATGCTATCGTGAATCGCTTTGTACAGGCTGGCGCTACAGTTTTACTGACCAGCCGCAAAATCGATAATCTGCAGAAGGTAGCCGATGAAGTCAATGGCAAAGGCGGCAAGGCGGCTGTTTTCACCTCTCATCTGGGCAAGAGCGAAGAAGTCAAGAAAATGGTTGAGCAGGTTAAGGCTCAATACAAGACAATTGATATTCTGGTCAACAGCGCGGGCGCTAATCCTCAAATGGTTACTCTAGATGATCTGGAAGAATGGGCCTGGGATACCGTTATGAATGTTAACCTGAAAGGTACCTGGCTGGTCAGCAAAGAGGTTGTCAAGCTGATGAAAGAACAGAAAAAGGGTGGCAGCATCATCAATATGACTTCCTATCAGGGCTTCACCACCACCGAATTGCTGGGTGCTTATTGTACCAGCAAAGCCGCGGTAGCCCATCTGACCAAATGTATGGCCAATGAATGGGGCAAATACGGTATCAGAGTTAATGCCATTGCTCCCGGCTGGATTCACAGCCGTCTGGCCGACCCTTATCTGGGATTACCCGGTGTAAATGATCATCATCTGGCCAAAACTGCGCTCGGCCGTTTCGGCGAGCCTGATGATGTAGCGGTGGCTGCTCTGTATCTGGCTTCCGATGCCTCCAACTATACCACCGGCACCACTATCCATCTGGATGGCGGTTCCTTGCTCGGTAGATAAATTTAATCGCAAATTTAATACAACTGAAAGCCCCCTTTTATTTAAATAAAAGGGGGCTTTTTATTTGACCTGGCAGGCGATCGACGTCTATGATTAACGCAAGCTTATTATATAGTGAGGTGTCGAAATGGAACCTGAAGTACGTCCTGCCAGACCGTCAGAGATGGAAGAATTTATGGCAGTCGCCAGATTGGGGTTCGGGTTCCCCTCTGATTTCAAGGTGAGCCTGGATGCCGAATGGACCATGTGTGCTTTTATAGATGGTCATTTAGCCACTTCTTATGCTGCCTGGCCCCTGGAAATGTATCTGGGTGGCAGGACTATTCCGGTTGCAGGAATAACCTGGGTCTCCACTCATCCCGTCTTCCGCCGGCGCAATTGTCTGCGTAAAGTAACCGCAGCCCATTTTCGTCGTTTGTATGAGTTTAAAGGCCCAGCGGTGACTGCGCTGCAGGCTTCCATGGCCGCTATCTATCAACGCTATGGCTACGGGGTAGTTTCAACCAGGTACACCTATTCGGTTGAACCACAAGACATCAGGTTTAGCACCCGGCTGCCTTTGACTGGTTCTCTGAGAGAAGCAGCCGATAAGGATATTCCGGTGATGGCGGATATTTACAACCGTTTTGCGCAGGATAAGGTCGGACTGCTTAAAAGGAATTCGACGATGGAGACTGCCCCCGGCAGTTTCACCGTGTTGTATACACCGCCCGCCGCTGTTCCCGTAAAGCTGATATATTCCGAGCAGGGCAAAGACCTGGGTTATATTATCTATCACATTGTGCGTGATACCGGCGGCGGCAATCCGCTGGGACAGCGAATCAACGTTGCGGATATAGCCTATCTCTCACCCTCGGCTTATCAGGCTATCTGGAGCTGTCTGGCCAATCTGGATATCGCGGTCAGGGTGGATTGGAACAAGGTTCCAGAAGATGACCCCTTACCGCATCTTCTGCAGGAGCCGCGTAAGCTGAATACGACTTCGGTTGACGGGCTGCTGGCCCGCATTGTGGATGTTGAGCGAGCCATGTTGCAGCGGGGCTATGCCGCCGACGGCGAAATGTCCTTTGAGGTTATTGATGAACTCTGCCCCTGGAATAATGCCTGCTGGCAACTGGCTATCCGGAATGGAGAGGTTGAGATAGAGCGCAGACGCAGAAAGTTTCAGTTACGCATGCCGGTCTCTACGCTGGCGCTGCTTTATTTCGGCCAATTGAGTGCCACTCAGGCTGCTTTGATGGGGCGTCTGGAAGCAGCCGATGCCGAATCCCTGGAGCAATGGGACAGAGCGCTGTATTATAAATTCAAACCGGCTTGCTCCGACACGTTTTAGCATACGGATTCTGACTGAAAATAAAAGCCTCTCCGATCGGAGAGGCTTTTATATATTCTAACGATTCAATTAGTTTATTCGACTTTGATGATGCAGACCTCAGCCTGGGCCAGACCGCCGCACAGAGAACCGATGGCGTACCCGCCGCCTCTGCGCATCAGTTCGTACATCAGGTTCATGACGATTCTGGCACCGGAAGCGGTGTTGGGATGTCCGATGGCGATGGCGGAACCGTTGACGTTAGTCTTCTCTTTCAGTTCAGCCAGTTTCTGCTTCTCGTTATCGCCGCCGGCCAGGATTCTCAAGGAGACCAGAGGAACGCAGGCGAAGGCTTCGTTGATTTCCATTACGGCCATATCATCCAGGGTCAGTCCGGCTTTCTTGAGGGCCATCTGCATACCGAAGCCGGGAGCTTCCGGCATACGTGAAGCATTCATAGCGAAATGCACGCTGGTTACAACTGTCGCCAGAGGTTTCAGCCCCAACTCGGTAGCTTTCTGACGGGTCATCAGCAGTATAGCGGTAGCGCCGTCATTCAGGCCGGGAGCATTACCGGCGGTGATAGTTTTGGTGTTGTAGACGGTTTTCAATTTAGCCAGTGTTTCGATGGTGGTGCCGGGACGGTACTGTTCGTCGATATCCAGAACTTTGGGTTCGCCTTTATCCTGGGGAATAGTTACCGGCAGTATTTCATCTTTGAATTTGCCGGCCTTCCAGGCTTCACCGTATTTGGCGTGGCTGCGGGCAGCCCATTCATC
>DAOUFH010000071.1:0-2690 GCA_034429955.1 Dehalococcoidales bacterium | reverse complement strand
ACAGTGTTGACCGAATCATCTACGGAGTTATTCATCACCTAAATCAAACATGGAAGGAAAAGCCCATTCTTCAATTTACACAAAATGCTTGACATTACCTCTACGCACTCTCAAACTCGAACTTGGCAGCCTGCTTTGCTATAATGGACAATATTCAAGCAGTATGACAGCAGGAGTCGGATAATCAGATGCGCGTCATTGCCGGGACGGCTAAAGGCCATCATTTAATCGGTCCGGACAGAAGGCTGACCCGTCCGGCCACGGACCTGGTCAGAGGGGCTATTTTCTCGATGCTGGAAGGTCTGGCGGCCGATTGGTCCCTGGTGCTGGACCTCTTTTCGGGCACCGGAGCTATGGGCATTGAAGCACTGAGCAGAGGGGCCGGCTGGGCTGATTTTGTTGACCGTCAGCGCCGTTGCTGTGATATAATTAAACAAAATTTGGAGAAGACTCACCTCTCCGCCATGGCCCGGGTTTATTGCCTGGAAGTTGACAAGGCCATTACTCTTTTAGATAAAGAATACGATATAATAATCATGGATCCGCCATATCGTAATGAGATTATCGGTGAGACCATTACCAAATTAGCCAGCTCCAGGCTGGTGGGAACGGATACCATTGTGGTGATAACACACTCTCCCCATCTTCAGTTAGAACCCAGCTATCCTCCTCTGGCATTAATCAAAGAGCGACGTCACGGAGATAGCGTTATAGCCATATATCACAAGGAGGATTCGAATTGACCATTGCCATCTATCCGGGTAGTTTTGATCCTTTGACTAACGGTCATTATGATATCGCCGTCAGGGCCGCACGCTTGTTCGATAAACTGATACTGGCGATTTATCATTCTCCCGTTGAAAAGGTGCTTTTATTCAATACCGAGGAGAGAATCAGTCTGGCCAAAGAAGCTCTGTCTGATATTAAAAATATCGAGGTAGTCTCTTATACCGGTTTGACAGGGGCCTTTGCCAAGCAAGTCAATGCCGGGGTGATGGTAAGAGGTCTGAGGATGGGCGGAGATTTTGAACATGAATTTAATCTGGCCATGATGAGCAAAAGTATTTTCCCGGACCTGGAAAATATCTGCCTGATGGCTTCCGCCGAATATCAGTTTGTCAGCTCAAGCCTGATGAAGGAGGCTGCCAGCCTGGGAGCTAACATCGAGGCGCTGGTACCCGACAATGTGGCTAAGGCCCTGAAGCGGAAATTTTGCAATAAATCATAAACTGTGTGAAAATTATATCACTTGATAATGAGAAATATTTCAGGAGGAAGGAACAATGGCTTATAAGATTAGTGAGGATTGCATCAGTTGCGGAGCATGCGAGTCTGAGTGTCCGACCGGAGCTATTAAAGAAGGCGCTACTCAATTTGAGATAGACCCGGACAAATGTGAAGACTGCGGCAAGTGTGCTGAAGTTTGTCCCGTCGGCGCGCCTCAACCCCAGAAAAAATAGTAACGATTTTAGATATAAAAATAACGGCCTTGCTTGGCAAGGCCGTTATTTTTTTGTTCCTGGTATTCTGAGTGATTACTCGAAGAAGTTGGTAATGGTGTCGAACTCTTTGGGCAGCAGACCCAGGACGATGGGCAGCTTATCCACCAGGAAGTTGGCCAGAGCTGAACCTCCGATGAAGTCTCCCATCCCGGTAAACTTGATGAAAAGGGTCAGCAAGGCGCCGATGGTAATGGCCCCCAGAAGGAAACCGAAAATTCCTCCGCCCAGACGGTTAACCCAACCCAGTGTTATCGCGGATATGACTTTGGTTAAAATATTGCCCAGTATGGCCGCTATAATAGTAACGATCAAGAAGATAATGATAAAGGCTACTATCTTGGCTATATCTTCATTTGAAATGAAGCTTAAAACATTGGCAAAAGAGGTATAAAACCGCCCGGCCAGCACTACACCTACGATCAGGCCGATAAGAGAACAGAGTGATTTAATCAATCCATTCCTGATGCCCCCGAAAACGGCTGCGGCTAAAAGTACCAGGATTACGATATCCAACCAGTTCATTGAGCTGTGCTTGCCTCCTTACTTTTGATTTCGCTCCAGGATTCAGAGGGACTATCATCCTGAATAATATTCACATTGTAATCATAAAAAAGCAAAGTTTCAATATTGCTTAATTTAGTTAGCTGCCCAGTTGAACGGCCCGGTCATAAGCCGCCCTGGCAGCCTGAGCGACCAGGTCCGAGAAACTACCCTGCTCCAAAGCCGCAATCGCCGCGGCGGTAGTCCCACCCGGGGAGGTGACCATTTTGCGGAGTTCTTCAGGTGTTTTATTGGAGTTTTGCAGGAGATGGGCAGAACCCGTTAAAGTCTGCATAACCAGTTTGTGAGCGATATCGGGAGAAAATCCCAGCTTTATGGCGGCAGCAATAAACGATTCTACGAACAGAAAGACATAGGCCGGTCCGCTGCCGCTGATAGCCGTAGCCATATCCAGGTATTTCTCATTGTCCATGACTATTTCCAGCCCCATCACCCCCAGGATGGAAGAGGCGCAGCGCCGCTGGCGCGGGCTGACTTCCGCAGAGGCGGTCCAGACCGTCATGCCTTCTCCTATCTGGGCTGGAGTATTAGGCATCGAGCGGACCACACATTTATGCTCAAGCCCGTTGCTGATGGTGGCGATGCTCTTGCCGGCCACGATAGAGATTACTAGTTGGTCAGGCTGCA
>DAOUFH010000070.1:0-4909 GCA_034429955.1 Dehalococcoidales bacterium | reverse complement strand
AATCCTCGGTCTCGTACCTCTTTTCCCTTCAATAACTAAACGTACTTGACCGTCCAGATTAACCTGGATATCGGGTCTTTCCTTATCGTTTTTGTTCTTACATAAACTCTCAAGCTCGATATCTAAATTGTGCCTCTGAATATATTTACGAGTTATACCCTGCGCACCAGCCTTTTGCAGAATCCTCTTCAGTAATTCCGTGCTCTGATAAAAAGTGAAACCAAGAGAAAAGTTAAAGTCCGCTCATTTCGACCCATAAGTGCAAACGGAGTATCTATTGGTTGAGCATATAGAGAAAGGCACTTGTCAGTCATGACAATCATACCTCCAACTTCTCATCATCATGAAAGGTCGAGAACTAATCGGAGTTTGCTGTCTATAGCTTCCATATCCGGACGTGACATGAATCCCAATTTTCGGTCTACCAGGTTTGTTTTAATCGTCCTGATGATGCCGGTAGACACTGAGGGGAGAAGCAGTCCAGCACTCCTCCAGTCAGAGATAGGATGGTCTCCTACTGATACTCGGTCAGTTCTACTGGTTATGGCGGCAATTATGGCTTCGCCACGCCCGGTATGATAAGAATCTGAACTTATTATTAAAGCTGGTCTACGCTTGACACCAGTCTCATCGGCAAAGATAAAACCAACTAGAATGACATCTCCCCGGCTATATTCGGTCATATATTGCGTCCCTTTCATTATCCCAGATTTCAGCAAGCACGGGGTCCGAAGAAGCCGTTAGTTTAAAAATTCCTTCTAAATTCCTTATATTTTCACTCAGACGAGGGACTTTGTCGAGGTCCTCCTTACGGAATCGACGGTGACGTTCTTGTCCGATACGGAAAGCAGGTAATCTTCCTTCCCTGGTCAACTTATATATTGTCCTCTTAGACACGCACAAATATTCGGCAGCCTCTTCTACCGTGAACCACTCTTTAGTAATTACCATAGTAGTTCCCCCATAATGATTTGCTATATTAGCATTTTGTTACCATTCTAGCGCATACAGGCAAATATATGCAAAGAAAATCACTCGTTTTAATTGCGTTGCAGGTAATACTCTTACCAAATAATACGATGAAGGTAAAAATCGAGGCTAATTTAAGGTAATTACCTTGGGTTATGGTGGGCGGTACCGTACGGTAGACAGAACCAGACGTTTGAACTAGCTTTCAGTATTTAGTAAGGATTTCGAATTAGTTTTCAACCTGAGTATAATTGCCGGTAGATATACCTAGTTGTGCCACGGGGGGCAGACGATCGTTCTGGGTATGACTTGGTCTATTTCATTTTTGTCAATTTTCTGTTGGATATCATCAGGCGCTTATCTGTTCAATAATGCAATAATACGCTCCCGAATATTAGGGATTAATGAATGGTTGATGTCCTTACGGCTGTAGTTTGGATTTTGAAGATCACAATCTATGAAATCTCCGTTTTTTGTAAAGAATATCCCGGATTGATCAATTATAAGGCAGATTCCTGAATCAGCCGTGTTGAATAATTGCCCCTTATAAATCCCCTTTGTTGATTGGAAGGATTGAATATGATTATACTTTTCGATTTGACCTCTAAGATTCTCTTCAACAAGTACATTCAGTTTAGCCTCTACAGGAATCCAATGATCTGATACACGGATAAAATAATCGGCGATGCCTGTGCGTAATCCGTCTCGGAAGCAATCACATTCTAACAACAATGGCGATCTGTTATCTTTAACCTCATTTAAGATATGGTCGATTAGGTATGCTCGTATTTGAGCCTCATCGACAAATTTTGTTTCTCTTTTACAACAAATATAAGGCCAATTCATACTATCGACATTCCTGAAACTCAGATTGCCTGGTTTAGTACGAATCAGTATCTCAGGAAGTTGATTATGAAGCGCGATTCTTCCTTTTAACTTTTCGAATTCTTGACCGAATACAGGTGTGGTGGTGTTTTGTCCTATCCTGATAATATCTCCAAAATCAAACACCGGATTGGGGAAAATATATACTTCTCCCAAAGGAGCGTATATAGTACCTTTAAAATGTTTATCTTCGTCATGGTATCGAATCGGACGACCTGATATAACCGCAAATCCAAATATAGAGCCAGCATATTTCTCGGCCAATATTGACTGCCTGTCCAAAATATTTTTAAGAGTGCGTACATCACTCAAAGACAGCTCATTACTAGGATTAAAACCCATTATAGTAAGTCGGTCTGCTTCCAGACGTAATTTTCTAATAAGTGAGGCTGCTGATTTTGTATGATATAAGAAAAGGATGTCACTTGAAGTAAGCCATTTCGGAGCAATCCAAGTAACTCCTTTACCAGCTGGAAAATCCATTAGTACATCCATATCAGTTACCCAATCTTGCCCAATCATTTTCTGCCATTTGGAACCCATAGCTCGAAGCCTTTCCAGAGAAGGAGGGAAACTGATACTCGTAATCGAGGACTGTACAAGTTTCATTGATTCTTTTGAACTCATATTAACCCCTGTCCGGTTTGGCTTGTCAAGGATATGCTCTATAAGAGTATCTTTTTAATCGGAGATTCCCATTGATTTTGGGGCGGCTATTTTGGAATTTCCCATGAGGATGTAAATGGCTTTCAGCTTATCTCTATAATATCTGAAGAAGAGAACATTAGCGTGAACGTAGGGCTGCAATCACTATCTGAGTAACTACCGGGTCTGGCTCCTGAAATATCGTGTTGAACCTCATTTGTCCTAATCCATGAGAAGGGTTAATGTCAAACGCGTCACCTTGCCATAACCATAATACGTCGCGAAATGTCCCACGGTATTGCTGAAATGTCTTATGAACCCTTTCTGTGCTGATCACACCTATACCTAGGACAGTTAGTGGGTGTCCAGGCGCAGCACGCTTGAGGAACACAAGGTCACCGATCCTCAAGTTTCGAAATTGAGCGTGCACTCCTGTGCCAGTTGGGTCCCAGTCACTTCCGACTACGTTGTGTTCCAAGAACAAGTCAGTTACGTCTTCATCGCTCATTCTGGCACCAATGGCATATATTGGCATTTCTAACTCAACTCCTTCCAATAATACAATGTAATAGGAATTTTAAAGGAATAAAGGCAGAGATGCAACATGTAGTACATACCGCTGTTTCGAGGCTAAAACAATAGGCGCTACCGGATTAGAACGATGAAACAAGGTATTAGATTACCTTAAATATATGTAGAGAGAATGGAGAAGGAAGCTGGCTGCCGATCCAGGATTCGAACCTGGGCAAACGGATTCAAAGTCCGCTATGCTACCACTACACAAATCGAACTTTTTCCGGCCTGATTTGCTTCCCAGATTAAGGGAGTTACTCTCAAGTCGAGGTGTCCACTAGCACAGCCATCGTAATTATGGCATAAAGATACGCGATAAGTAATTGTTCTCCGTTTGGTTTCTGGTAAATAAGGCGCAGATGGGCCTATAATGCCCTACGGTTCAAATCCAAGCGGGTAGCCCGCATTGGAAGACTTAGGAAGCAGCTTATACCCACCTTATAGCAGTTACTTACATCATCTCCATAATGCGGGATGACGCGTTGGTTCTAATCCCCATAAATGGCGCAGCGGCTGATTGGTTACAGTCAACATATTAAACATTTCAACCAGACGCCGCTCTGCCTTAAACTCATCAAGCCGGGCGGAGTCTGGTAAATGGCTGCTTCGTAGAATATCTATCGTGGTCGCTTTTTTAGCCTAATTTCCAACCGATGGCTTCTGACCTGAGTCTAAGGAAATTGCTGTAAATACCAGGTTGATCTACCAGATCTTCATGTGTTCCCTGCTGGACGATCTTACCGTTATCCACCACCAGAATTTGGTCGGCATCCCTTACAGTTGTCAGACGGTGTGCGATAGTAATGAGAGTCTTTCCGTACGTTAATTCCTTGATGGCAGCGAGCAGAGCATGCTCGTTTTCGGGGTCGATGCTGGAGGTAGCCTCGTCCAGGATAACGATAGGAGCGTTCTTGAGAATAGCACGTGCAATAGAAATCCGCTGTTTTTCACCACCGGAAAGTGTGGAACCGCCTTCCCCGATAACAGTGTCATAGCCTTCGGGTAAAGAAGAGATGAAGTCATGACACCGTGCACGCCTGGCGGCTTCGATAACCTGCTCATCGGTTGCATCAGGATTGCCGAATTTAATGTTGTTCTCTACTGTATCATGGAAAAGATAGACGTTCTGGAAAACCATAGAAATGTATTTTATCAGGCTGTCGGCGGTGCAGTCCTTTACGTTCTTGCCACCGATAAGCACCTCGCCGGACTGTACATCCCAGAACCGGGCGATAAGGTTGCACAGCGTTGTCTTGCCGCTGCCGGAAGGCCCTACAATCGCACAGGTGCTGCCCTGTGGAACTCTCAGGGAAACATTGTCGATGACGATGCGGTTATTATAAGCAAAAGAAACTTCATGCAGTTCAATATCGAAATTATCGGTATCCAGTTCCAGCATGGTGGTATCTATATCAGGTATGTCGGTAACAGCCTCGAGCCGGTCAAGCTCATTATTAATTTTTTTACTTAAAAAGGCGCCGTCTCCCATCTGTTCGAATTCAGAATATACCAGGAATGCAGACACTAAAAACATCAGGCAGTAGGGCAGTGTGATAATTCCTGTTAAATAAAGGATAGATGCCATTAATAACATCCCGCAACCAGTAATCTTAAAGACTGCGGTGAATCCTTTCAGCAAACCCGCTCCGGCTCGCTCCTGATCCCATTCAGCCTGGCGTTTACGGTCAAAAGCGGCGTAGACCGCGCCCTCGCTGTTTTCTGTCCGAGAGAAAGCCCGCAACACCGAGATTCCCCTGATATACTCTATAGATTGAGTTACCAGATTTTCCTGTGCGGCAAGTACCCGTGGGGTGTGTTTTGCCGACCTTACCTGTAT
>DAOUFH010000069.1:0-3277 GCA_034429955.1 Dehalococcoidales bacterium | reverse complement strand
ACTCCGGTATAGCCCGGATATTCCTTGATTGACTGGGACTTTCCGGCCTGCCCCTCTATCAACGCAAACAATATTTTATCTGCCGGTGCCGCGATAATTTGCTTATCTGTCAGCATTATACGGTTTAGCAAAAAACCTGCCGGGAGAGGCGCTTGAGTGGCATCTGCAGCGATTTGATAATCTTCATTAATCGAGTAAAATTCAGTGGATTTGTAACTTCTAAGCTCATAGCCGAGATTTTCGAGTTTATTAATAATCGCCTTTTGATCAAACTCACCCTGCATTATAGAAAAAGGTGCAGTGTCCTCTGCTGAGGTTATTTTTTGTATCCAGAGTTCCTGATTGGTATCTAAAGCATCAAAGCCGTAAGTATCAGACCAAATCTCTAAATGAGAACCTCCGGAATAATCCGACTCCGGATAGCCTGCCAGTATTTCGAGTCGGCGTTGTAATTCTGCCTTTTCTACGTTGATGAAGTCATCTATGCTTATATCCGGACCGACATCTGCCGCATTTCTTATTTTGTTCATATCGCCTAACCATAACAGGTTGCTTGACGCTGCTTCAAGGGGAACTATGGAAAGCATTGAATCTAACTCATTCTCATTTTCAGCCTGCAGCTGGCAGGAACAAAGAACTAATAAAGCCGGTAATACTGAAAGTAACAATCTTTTCATATCTTACTCCTTATAGCAGGCACGCCTATTTACAACGGGCTCTTTATTGTTCAGGCAGTGAACTAGCTGTCATAAATTCCGGTTTGAGCCGACTCCAGGCGTACCGGTTATGGGTAATATCAGTTTAACTAAACATTCAGTGTTATTACCTGCATTATAATTTATTTAATCAAACTATCCAATCTTAAGGTGTCACAATCTTCCGGGCCAGCCGTTTTAGTCGCTGGTCCAGTCCCTGGATATTTGCGGCATCATGCGGATTTTTAGCCAGGACTGTTAAACCTCCCATCCATTGCATATTGCATAACCTGGCGTAGACCTTGAAGTTCTGTATCGTCTGGCCGGTACCTTCCTCGGCTACCGCCAGACCGGCTAAGCGTTTACCCTTTAATCGCGGCCAGACAGCACAGGTACGGTCTATAAAGTTCTTCAGCAAGCCTGAGAGCATTTCGAAATAACCGGGGGAAGCCAGCACGATAGCATCCGCTGCCAGTAAATCCGGGTAAATCGAGTTCATATCATCCTGAATTTTGCATATTCCCGGTCTGTTCGGGCCGCCCTCTTCACAGGACAGGCAACCCAGGCACATCTTTACATTCATTCTTCTCAGTAAGAGAGTCTTTACCTCCGCACCCGCACGGGCGGCTTCCTGCATGACCTGATTCAGCATCCACTCGGTATTACCCCTGCGCGGTGAGCCGCAAATTCCGATTACTTTCATTTGACCGCCTCACTTTTCTATTTGCGTTCCAGTACCACTGAAGTCTCGATTTGCCTGTCGGAGATAGCCCAGTAAGCTTTCAATAACTTATCTTTATCCTGCTGCAGGCTGAATCCGTACCTTGCATAAAGACGGATGGCATCTGTATTAGCCGCCCAGGTCCCCACCAGCAAGCGCTCCGTCCGGCACAAAGCCATCAAATGCTTTAACAGTCCGCTGCCGATGCCTTTATTCTGCCATTGAGGTAATACATAAGCATGGCGGATCAGGGTCACCTCTTTCGACTCCTCGATACCCATCACTCCAACCGGCACGCCGTTCTCATACCAGCCGTAAAAAGTCAGACGCTGCATCTCCCGCTCCAGCTCCGGCCGGGGCATATAGGGCTGATGGTAGCAATCCGGCGGAATCTTGCCGTCATAAGCCCGGGCGGCTTCATTGATGATGGTATAAATTTGCTCTATCTCGGCAAGACGGCATTGACGAATCATGCAGCTCCTCTTTCATCTCTGGTTTTCAGATTATGTAATGTAAGTAATAACTAATGATCCGGATTGATACTTCACTTTGATAAGGCTTATTCTACACCCCGTCTAACACACAAACAACAGGTATCTTTGCCTTGACAAGCAGCTTTTCAAACATTATCTTGAGGTAAAGTATTGATAAACAGATGAATCAAATGCGTGCAGATTGGAGCCAGGCAGAAGTAGAAGCCACTGTTGCCGACTACTTCGACATGCTGGATAAGGAATTGCGCGGTCGGGATTACAGCAAGACCGCGCACCGCCAACATTTGTCCAATTTACTTAACAACCGTTCCGACGGCTCAATCGAACGCAAACACCAAAACATCAGTGCGGTTTTAAGAGACCTGGACTTTCCCTTTATCAACGGTTACAAGCCGCTGGGCAACTATCAGCAAATGCTTTTCAATGTGGTTTACAACCGTCTTGAAAACAACCAGGCTTTGACCAATTTTATTAAGGCAGAAGTGCAGGCTCCGGTTAAAACCCTGGATTTCGATGATATATTAGCCAGATTGGTTAATCCTCCGTCCGTTGACCGTTCAATACATAGAATGGCCTCTGTTCAGGACAACGTTAAACCATTTAGAACCGGACTGGACTATTTAAAGCAGGAAGCCCATAATCAATCACTGGGTCTAGCCGGAGAAGAATTTGTCATCAATTTCGAACAAGCCCGTTTGGTTCTGGCTAAACAAGAGCGTTTAGCTTCTAAAATAAAACATGTCTCACAGATCGAAGGAGATAGTGCCGGCTACGACATTTTATCTTTTGAAGAATCCGGGCAAGAGCGTCTGATAGAAGTCAAAACCACCGCCTATGGTTCCCTAACTCCCTTCTATGTCACCCAAAATGAACTCGAATTATCGGTTAAAGAAGACCCCAGGTATTACCTTTACCGCCCCTTCAACTTCCGCCGTGACCCCAAACTCTTCACCAAAAACGGCTCTCTCAAAAAATCATTTACCCTGGAATCGGTGGAATATTTGGCCAGGGTATAGTAATAGATGCTAAGTAAAAATGTTTTTGTTTGTTTGGTGGAGAAGAATCAGTCTCTAACTAGAACAACGCTCTGTTTTGCTTTTCTTTGCATTGCGTAGCTTAGCCTCAGATTAGGTTAAATAAACCATTCTTCTAGTTCTAGCTTTAGTCTTTTGGCTAAGTCTAACATCTTACCGACCCCATTTCGGAATCTATATCAGTTCTCCCATAATCAACGATATTGCGTTTCCATCGAAATTCGTTTGATTATTTGACCTTTCCCCCTAAAACTGGGCCAGTTGCGATTAGAGACTCCGTATGAAAAAATTACATAAGGAGGACCTATCGTGAAGGCAAAACAGTATACCGAA
>DAOUFH010000068.1:0-7813 GCA_034429955.1 Dehalococcoidales bacterium | reverse complement strand
ATTTTAAGGCCTATCGGTCAACATAATACCGAGGTTGAAATCGCTACTCTGGAAAGAGAAATCCTGGAAAAAATCAACCGGCTGGGGATAGGGCCGATGGGTTATGGTGGTCGGGTAACGGCGCTGGCGGTTAATATCGAGGTGCTGCCAGCACATCTGGCCAGTATGCCGGTAGCCGTAAATCTAAGCTGCCACAGCGCACGGCATAAAGAGGCGGTAATATGAAAGATTTAAAACTGCCGTTGACTGAAAAGGATATCAAGGAATTACAGGCCGGTGAACAGGTCTTGATCAGCGGGACGTTATACGTCGCTCGTGATGATGCTCACAAGCGTCTGGTAGAAGCTCTTAAAAAAGGGCAAAAATTGCCCTTCGATATTGATGGACAGGTTATTTATTATATGGGACCTTCTCCCTCCAGACCGGGTGCGGTAATCGGATCGGCCGGTCCTACTACCAGCGGGCGTATGGACAGTTATACTGTGGCTTTGCTGGAGCAGGGTTTGAAGGGCATGATAGGCAAAGGCAGCCGTTCTAATACGGTCAGGGATGCTTTGCGCAAGCATCAGGCGGTATACTTCGGTACTATCGGAGGTGCCGGAGCGCTGATCGCCCAGGCCATTAAAAAGTCCAAAATTGTGGCTTATGCGGAACTGGGAGCGGAAGCTATCCTCAAGCTGGAAGTCGATAAATTGCCGGCGGTGGTCATCGACGATATTTACGGGCATGACCTTTACGAAGAGGGCAAAAATAAATATAAGAAATAAAACCCGGCCTGCGCTGATAGTATAAAACGGGCCGTTTAACCGGAAAAGTCCAGGCCGGATGTAGTTGCTGAGGCGGCTGTGTAGTCCGGCGCTTTAAATTTAAGGCGTGGAGATATGAATAAATACGATTATATTATTATCGGTAGTGGGATTGCCGGTCTTTACACGGCGCTGCTGGCCAATGAGCGCAGCAGCGTTTTGATTATCACCAAAGGCAGTATCGATGATTGTAATACCCGTCATGCCCAGGGAGGCATTGCAGCTCCTATCGGGGAAAACGATACTCCTGAATTGCATTTTAGAGATACCCTCAAAGCGGGTGACGGTCTGAGTGACCCTGAGGCTGTTAAAATCCTGACTGATGAAGCCGGCGACCGGATTTATGACCTGGTACGGTTCGGGGTGCCTTTCGATACCGTCAACGGCGCTATTGCCCTGACTACCGAAGCTGCCCACAGCGTGCCACGAATTCTGCATGCCGGAGGAGATGCCACCGGGGCCCATATCGAATCTACTCTGAGCGCCAAGGTCCGTGAGAAGAGAATCAAAGTATTGGAGTATTGTCTGGCGACCGATATTGTGGTGGAAAACGGCCGGGTCAAAGGCGTGCGGGCTTTGGACCTGCGCATAGGTACGCTGGAAGAGTTTGAGTGTCCCAATCTGATTCTGGCTACCGGCGGAGCCGGCAACCTGTTTAAATATACCACTAATCCGGATGTGGCTACCGGAGACGGTATCAGCCTGGCTTACAAGGCCGGCGCCGAACTTTCGGATATGGAGTTTTATCAATTTCATCCGACCGGTTTGCGGTTGCCCGGTGTCGCTCCTTTCTTGATATCCGAAGCTGTGCGGGGCGAAGGCGGTATTCTGCGCAATGTCGAAGGAGCCGCTTTTATGAAGGATTATGTACCGGAAGCAGAACTGGCTCCGCGCGATGTAGTGGCCCGCAGTATCATTTTTGAGATGCGCAAGACCCACTCGGACAGGGTTTTCCTGGATGTGACGCATTTACCGGTCAAAACAGTGACCAACCGTTTTCCCAATATCTTCAAGTTCTGTTTCGACCATGGACTGGATATCACTAAAGGCCTTATACCAGTGGCTCCGGCCGCACATTACATGATGGGTGGGGTCAAGACCAATACCTGGGGTGAGACTAACATTTCCGGTCTGTTCGCGGCCGGAGAGGTGGCCTGTACCGGAGTTCACGGCGCCAACCGGCTGGCTTCCAACTCGATGCTGGAAGTATTGATCTTCAGCAAAAGGATTGTCGAAAAATCCGATCATGCCGCCGCCAAACCTGCTGAGCGGGTGACCTCAGGAATCGTGACGGATTTGCCGCGCAGAGCGCCTAAATCCAGTATTCCGCAGGTCAGTCTGAGGTCTCTGCAAGATTTAATGTGGAATAAAGTGGGTATCATCCGCGACAGCAACGGTCTCAACCAGGCGGTTGAGACGCTGGCTGCCTGGTATGCTACCCTCCCTGAACCCACGGATCGGCCTTCTTATGAATTAAATAATTTAATTGTCACCGGACGGCTGTTAGCTGAGGCGGCTTTATTAAGAGAGGAGAGCAGGGGTGCTCATTTCCGTTCGGACTACCCTCAGCATGCTACCGGGTGGGAGAAGCATATCACCTTCCGCCGGGGCTCATCTTAAGACTGACGGTCCGTCATCCGGGGTTTTAGTCGCTCTGGCTCAGTCCGGTTCGAACGGTTAAGCTAAACACGTTCAGGCTGGTTGTCTTTTAATCAGCATACCGGACGCAACGATAATCCGGTATAATTCTAGAAAACGCCGATGGAAAACAAAGAATTGACAGTCAACGGAATCAAACAACAATCGGAGCTAACCACCGAGTTACTGAAGCTGTTTTTAAAAACGTACTCGCGCCGGGAGTTCCTGGATGCCAGTTTGAAAAAGATTGTGGAGTGGACCGGTATAACCTGTGCCGGCATCCGGGTACTGGATACTCAGGGCAATATACCCTATGAGGTTTATCGAGGTTTTGCTCCTGAGTTTATTCGGAAAGAGCACTGGCTGTCTATCGGCAAAGATAATTGTATTTGCATACGTATCATCAAAGGACAGCCTGAAGCTCCCGACCTTTCTAACCTGACTCCCAGCGGTTCCTTCTGCTGTAATAATCTTAATCAGAAGATTGAGACGCTTACAGAAAGAGAGAAAAAATATTTCAGAGGTACCTGCCTGGGGCAGGGCTATGCCAGTCTGGCGGTTATACCTATTCGCTACGGAGAAAATATTCTGGGCGCTCTGCATCTGGCTGACCCTCAACCGGATAAGATTAACCCGTCTGCTTTTAAGTTTCTGGAAGAGACCATTGCTTCCATCATCGGAGAGGGATTATACCGCTTTACGGTTGAAAGCAATTTGCAGCAAAATCTGGATACTCAGAGCGCTCTCATTTCACTATTAAAATATTCTCTGGAAGACCTGTCTACCGAAAGTGTCTTGGACCTGACACTGGATATCATACAAGATGCTCAAATTATACAACCGGAATATAAAAGCGCCATCTATCTGACCGGCGAAAAGCCGGGGTGGCTGACCCTGAAAGCGGCCAGAAACTTCGATGCAGTCGATCTGGCCCATTGCCTCCAGATCGCTCTGGATAATAATTGCTGTGCTGCGGCAATCCGGGAGCAAAAACTGCAATATGCCAAACATAACCCGGACGATAAGGAGGACCTGTGCTGTTCCAACGCGGCCAGCCATTACAGTGTGCCGATTGTTTTTCAAAAAACAGTCCTGGGAGTAATTTTTATACTACATGCAGCCGGCCACCGGCGTAACGCGGAAGAGGAGCAATTCCTGAGCGCGGTATCCGATACTCTGGCCGGTATCATACGCAGGCAGCGCTCGGAAGAGATGCTGCGCTCACTTTCTTTAAAAATGGTCAGAGTTCAGGAAGAAGAAAGACGCTCGGTTGCTATGGAACTGCACGATCAGGTCGGACAGATGCTGACCGGACTTAAATTGATGATCGGTCAGGCTCTCAGGGCCAATCAGTCTGAGCCTTCCGAGACGCTCAGCGAGGCCCAGGATACCGTAACCGAGCTGATTATTAAAATTCGCGAGATGTCTTTAAACCTGAGGCCGTCCATGCTGGATGATCTGGGCTTGCTGCCTACACTGATATGGCATTTCCAGCGGGTCAAGACTCAGTCCGATCTCAGCATCGATTTCAGGCACAGGGGACTGGAGAGGGATTTCCAGAAAGATATTAAGATTGCGGCTTATCGCATCATTCAGGAAGCCATAACCAATATTTTACGTTATGCCGGAGTCAAGGAAGCTTTGATTGGGGTGTGGGCAGAATCCGAGCGTCTTCTGATAAGGGTTGAAGACAAAGGGCTGGGCTTTAAGCCGGATGAAGTCATAGGCGGTTCTACCTTCGGTCTGCAGGGAATGAGAGAGCGTGCTGTGTTATTGGGAGGCAGTCTGACTATAGATTCCACGCCTGGACAAGGCACTGTGGTGATGGCTGAGTTGCCGCTCAATGAAAAAACAGCATCCGCTTAGTATTTAAAAAATCGGAGAATAGCAGCCATGAAAACATTCCAACTGGATATGGAGTATGTTAACAGAACAGTAGCTGCAGCTATTGAAGAGGATACCGGGCGAGGTGATATCACCAGCGACTTGTTGATTCCCGCGGAACTGGTAGGCCGGGCTTATATGCTGGTTAAAGAAGCCGGTGTGCTTGCCGGTCTGCCGGTGGCGCAACGCTGCTTTGCTCTGGTGGATGAAGCGCTGCAAACCCATATATTAATAGAAGACGGTACTCCGGTCCAACCGGGTGACAACGTAATGCAGATATCCGGCAACGTTAAAAGTATATTGAAAGCGGAAAGAGTAGCGCTTAATTTCTTGCAGCGCCTCAGTGGTATAGCCACTGCCGCTGCCCGCTATGTCAAGGC
Organism: Dehalococcoidales bacterium; assembly: GCA_034429955.1. Taxonomy (GTDB): domain Bacteria; phylum Chloroflexota; class Dehalococcoidia; order Dehalococcoidales; family UBA3254; genus DATIKD01. Next base: position 3,105 of record DAOUFH010000068.1, on the reverse strand, counting down.
AGTCCAGGACCTGCCTGTTGAGATAGCGGATACCCGTAAGACCACCCCGCTATTGAGGGCGTTTGAAAAATATGCCGTCAAAATGGGCGGCGGCCGTAATCACCGTATGGACCTGAGCGATGCCGTCCTGATCAAAGATAACCATATCGCGGCTTTGACGGCGATGGGCCTCAGTTTCAACGATATCATCAGTAAAGCCAAGCAAAATCTACCAGCCGGCCTCAAGCTGGAAGTGGAGACCCGGACACTCCCGGAAGTCGCCTCTGCCGTGGAAAGCGGTGTAGATATCATCATGCTGGATAACATGAAGACCGCAGAAATGGTACAGGCGGTCAAGATGATAGCCGGCAGAGCGGAAGTAGAAGCTTCCGGCAATGTCACTCTGCAAAATGTGCGGGAAGTGGCTGCCACCGGTGTGGACTTCATTTCTATCGGCGCTCTGACCCATTCCAATAAAGCGCTGGATATCAGCCTGGAACTGGAACCGCAGACTTTCAAGCTGTTCTAAAAGAACTGACAGCTATCAGCAGTCAGTTCTTAGGTTGGTAAGTGGGTACTGAAAACTAAAAGCTGATAGCTATAAACTAATTAACGTAATTGACAATCCTATATGACTATGTTAGATTATAAGTGAAGCCACCTGATACATCCGAATTCGCTTCTGGAGGTGAAAATGGGGCTAATAGATAGATATGGAGTACGCCAGATTGACAGGTGAAGCCCTGTTGAAAGGCAGGGCTGAGAGAGTAATGGATTCGACTCGAGTTTGTGAATGAAGCCTGTTAACGGCTAAAGTTACGGGTATTATACCCGGTGAGGAGAATCCGACTGAGTGAGTAAATACGGGAGACTGTACAGTCTCCCGTATTTTTTATATATTTTGAGAGAGTTGGCAGCCGGGCGGAATTATTCCTGCACCTGGATCAGTCAGGAGACTCCAGTCCGGGCAGAAAGGAAACTGCGGACTGCTATATCTGAGATTCTGTCATATATTCCCTAAATCCATAAAAATTTTTACACTGCTGACTGCCGGATGGTGTTTGTACGGCCGGGGCCGTAAATTTTACGATTTAAGCTTATATCAACCGTGACACAAATTTGCCTGTGCCGGGGGATTGATGTATGATTATGGAAACACTTTATAGAATATTGACGCTAGTGTAAAATAATTGTACAATAAGGGTAGAGCGAAGCAGGATCTATAGAATTAAGGATGGCTGATATGGCTGAAATCAATATTGCAGAAGTGCGGAATACCGACACCCGAAAGCAGATTGAGCAGTTAAGCGGAGAGAAGATATCCACCTGTTACCAGTGCGAAAAATGCACCAACGGCTGTCCGATGACCTTTGCCATGGATATCGCACCTCATCAGGTTATGCACTCGATTCAGCTCGGTCTGACCGACGAGGTTATCAACAGCGATACCATCTGGGTCTGCGCCTCCTGTGAGACCTGCACCACCCGCTGTCCCAATGAAATCGATATCGCGCATGTTATGGATACCCTCAGGCAGATGTCGATGAAGAAAGGTGTCAAAGCTCAGCAAAAGCAAGCCCCGATTTTTCATCGTTCCTTTTTAAATAATGTAAAGATGCTGGGCAGAATGCATGAGATGTCCATGGCTGTCGATTTTGCTTTGCGCGCTGAGGGCCTCAGGGGTCTTTTAAAACAGTCAGGTTTGGGAATTAACATGCTTCGTAGAGGAAAAATGAAGATTATTCCTGAAAGACTGAGTGCCGGCAAAGAAGTCAAAGGATTCTTCCGTAAAACGGAGGGCGAAAAATAATGAAAGTTGCATATTATCCGGGGTGCTCTCTGGAAGGTACGGCGCTGGAATATAACCAGTCCCTGGAAGCGGTATCCGAAAAACTGGATATCGAACTGGAAGAGTTGAAGGACTGGACCTGCTGCGGCGCTTCCTCCGCTCATGTCACAGACGATAAACTGGCGGTCGCTTTAGCCGGCCGTAATTTGATGATTGCCGATGAGACCGGCCTGGACCTGATGGTACCCTGTTCGGCCTGTTTCCAGAGATTGAAGTCTGCCGATAAACATCTCAAAGAGGGAGAGACCATCCCCGGTATAGACCACCAATATCAAGGTAAATTCAATATCAAACACAGCGCCGACCTGATTATAGAAACTCTGGGTGAGAAGAAAATCGCTGAAAAAGTCGTTAAACCCTTGAAAGGCCTGAAAGTGGTCTGTTATTACGGCTGTTTGACCACCCGTCCTCCCAAAGTGACCGATGCCGCTAATCCGGAAGACCCCCAGGCGATGGATGAGATTCTCAAGGCACTGGGCGCCGAGGTTATCAACTGGTCATACAAGACAGATTGCTGCGGCGGCAACCTGATGCTGACACATACCGAGTTAGCCAAAAAGCTGGTTAAGAAGTTATTTGATATGGCGATTGAAGCCGGCGCAGATTGCATCGTGGTAGGTTGCCCGATGTGCCATTCCAACCTGGATACCCGTGAAGGCAGCATCCTGAAGGAGAACGGCGAAAAGTATAATATGCCGGTCTACTACTTCAGTGAGTTGATGGGTCTGGCTTACGGCGAACCCGATGTCGAAAAATGGCTTAATAAGCACTTTACCGACGGCAAGCCCCTGCTTAAGGAAAAAGGATTATTATAGAGATTCATATTTAAATAAAATCCGGCTGGTGTGACCGGCCGGCTCCGGTTAATGAAGACTCCGCTGTATTGACATTCAACCGGTGCAGAGATACGGATAAGGATATGAACATGAACAACAAGAAGAAAATAGTCGGCGCGGCGATGGTTGTGGGCGGCGGAATAACCGGTATGCAGTCTTCGCTGGACCTGGCCAATTCAGGCTACAAGGTTTACCTGGTAGAAAAAAGTCCATCTATCGGCGGACGCATGGCTCAACTGGACAAGACCTTCCCGACTAATGATTGTTCCATGTGTATGATTTCACCCAAACTTATCGAAGTCGCCAAGCACCGCAATATAGAGCTGCTGACCAACGCTGAAGTTGAGAGCGTCGCCGGTGAGGCCGGCAACTTCAATATTAAGGTCAAGAAGAAAGCCCGCTATGTGGACCTGGACAAATGTTCCGGTTGCGGTGATTGCA
>DAOUFH010000067.1:0-3989 GCA_034429955.1 Dehalococcoidales bacterium | reverse complement strand
ATTATAAATTTATAAATTCAATACACTTTGCGGATTGTTACCTCGTTTTTTACTGAGGTTTTCTATATAATGGAATAGTTGTTCCATTATATAGAAATCTAACCATAAAAGAATTATACCACAATCTATTGATTTTACCATCTTTATTTATCCCCTCACCTCCACACCCATCACTAAGGACATTATTTAATAATAATATAGAGATTCTCCATGTTTTGCAAGGGCAATCAATCCTGCCATGCCTGCGTGAATTTATCGTCAGTTGCCGAATTTTTATAATAGACGGAATTTAAATTCCATTATTTATAACTTTTTGCAATAACGTAAAATAACAGAGAGGCAAAACCGGTCATTTTGATAACCCGTACCGCAAGGCCGGGGGTTTAACCAGTAAGTCAACTGCCTCGATAATCAGACCTCAACAACACGAACCCGGCGGTCTCAAACTTTTTCACAACGTCCGGCGGCAGTGATTCAAGCAGTCTGAATGAGACAGTGTTTGGCTTGACAACTTCGATTATAGTAACCTATAATCCTAGATTAGTTGAATAGTACAAAGACTGAGAACAGGACTAGTAAGTTTTAAGCGAGCTTCAGAGAGCCGGGCGAGGTGTGAGCCGGTACCAGCGCAAAAACCGAATGGACCTGGGAGTCGCCGACCGAATGATATTTAAAGTAGGTCAGGCCGGGATGGACACCGTTAACCAGTCCGGGCTTTCTCTGATGCAAGCGACACAGAGGCAGTCCTAAAGATGACCGTTCGAACGGGCGGTCAAGCAGGGTGGTACCGCGAAGTTTTTAAGCTCTCGCCCCTAGTGGGTGCGAGAGCTTTTTTGTTGGCTGGCCATTTTTTAATCCGATTACCCGCCGGCAGCGGGTATTGAATATAAGCTATCTGAATAATTTAAATAAGGAGAGACCGCCCAATGGAAAGAACCGTATTTTTTCTGGACCAGGACAAGCTGCCTACCCAGTGGTATAACATCGCAGCAGATATGAAGGAGCCTCTGCCACCCTACATCAGCCCGGCTACCGGCAAAATCGCCACACCGCAGGAACTTTCCCGCATTTTCCCTATGGAGCTTATCAAGCAGGAAGTCAGTACCGAACGTTATATCGATATACCCGAAGAAATTCAGGAGATCTACCGCACCTGGAGGCCCACCGGTCTGCATCGTGCTTTCCAGTTGGAGAAAGCCCTGGATACTCCGGCTAAAATTTTCTATAAATATGAAGGCACCAGCCCGGCTGGCAGCCATAAAGGCAACACCGCCATCGCACAGGCCTATTACAATAAAAAAGAAGGCGTGACCCGCATCGCCACCGAAACCGGCGCCGGTCAGTGGGGTTCCGCACTGTCCTATAGCTGCGCCATGTTCGGCATCGAATGCAAAGTTTACATGGTGAAAGTCAGCTATAACCAGAAACCTTACCGCCGTATCATGATGGAAGCCTGGGGCGCCAAGTGCGTACCTTCTCCTTCAACCGATACCAAGGCCGGCCGCGATATTCTGGCTAAAGACCCGCAGAGCGGCGGCAGCCTGGGTCTGGCTATCTCCGAGGCGGTTGAAGATGCCGTGACCCATGAGAATACGCACTATTCCCTGGGTTCGGTCTTGAATCATGTTATATTACATCAGACCGTCATCGGACAGGAATCAAAGATGCAGATGGAAATGGCCGGATATTATCCCGATATCGTCATCGGCTGCGTGGGAGGCGGTTCCAACTTCGGAGGCATGGCCAACCCCTTCCTGCAGGATAAATTGACCGGAAAGAAGCCCAACCTGAGGGTAGTCGCGGTCGAACCCATGGCCTGCCCGTCCATGACCAAGGGTATTTATGCCTATGACTACGGTGATGTCGCCGGTATGGCCCCGATCGCCAAGATGTACACACTGGGACATAATTTCATGCCCGCCCCTGTTCACGCCGGCGGTCTGCGCTATCACGGCATGTCCCCCCTGGTCAGTGCCCTTTATCATCAAAAGTATATTGAGGCTAAAGCAGTCTTCCAGATCCCCACTTTCGAAGCCGGTGTGCTCTTCGCCCGCACCGAAGGCATCTTGCCCGCCCCCGAAAGCAACCATGCCATTCGCGTGGCCATCGATGAAGCTTTACAGGCCAAGCAAGAAGGCCAGTCCAAAGTGATCCTTTTCAACCTGAGCGGACACGGTCACTTCGACCTGTCTGCCTACGACGAATATCACAACGGCAGGCTGTCAGATTTCGAATATCCGGCCGATAAAGTCCAGGAAGCTTTAAAGTCTCTACCCAAAGTCGAGCTATAAAAGAATCGCTCAAGCCCCCGGAAAATTCCGGGGGCTTTTTTTATGCCTGTTTTACACCCTCTATCAGGTATCTGCGATTGTCATCCAGCCTCATAAACAATAGAATGAATCTATAGCTTAATTATTTCTTAATAATCCGGCTCTATAATGAATTACGTAAAGATATCCTGCAAGAGGTAATGACAGCTGTGAGAAAACTAAAATTTGTTATAGTCATACTGAGTCTGATCCTGGTTATCGCGGTTATCAGCGGATGTTCTCTGCCTCAGATAGTCTTTGAAAGCTGGCCAGCTACTTCACCTTCAGCCACTGCCACAGTGACCCAGCCAACCGTCACAGAGACCGTTACTCCTTCGACTTATCCCGCTTCTACCGTCTCTCCGGTCTTTACCATACCGTCCGGGTCTACGGATAATCCGGCTATGGAACTGCCCAACCTGGCCGATGTAATAGCTGAAGTCAAACCGGCTGTAGTAGCCATCAATACCCGTACTTCCGCTACCAGTATCTTCGGTACTGTTTACAGTCAGGAAGGCGCCGGTTCAGGCTGGATAATCGATTCCAACGGCCTAATAGTCACCAACAATCATGTCATCGAAGACGCCGAGAGCGTTACAGTCACTCTTGATGACGGACGGCAGTTCGATGTAGTAGAAAGTCATGCGGACTCCGTATCCGATCTGGCTATTCTGAGAATCAACGCTCAGAATTTGCCGGTTGTGCAAATAGGCAGTTCCCAGGATTCCAGAGTAGGTGATTGGGTGGTAGCCATCGGTAACTCTCTGGGTCAGGGCATCAGCGCCACCAAAGGCATTGTCAGTGCGTTGGGCGTCTCGATCGAGGAGGAACAGGGACAGATACTGGAAAACCTGATTCAAACCGATGCCGCCATCAATCCGGGCAACAGCGGCGGTCCCCTCATCAATTTAGCCGGACAGGTTATCGGTATCAACAGCGTTAAGGTCGCCCAGGTTGGCGTGGAAGGCATGGGTTATGCTATCAGTACCCAGACCGCCATTCCAATCCTCAATCAACTGGTTTCGCAGGGTTACGTTACCCGTCCCTGGCTGGGTGTCCAGCTTTACACTGTAGACGGTTATGCCATAGACCAGCTTGATTTGAAGGTAGCCGAGGGTGTACTGCTGACCAGCGTGGTGGACAACGGCCCGGCCGCCAAAGCGGGACTCCAGCAATGGGATGTAATTACCGAATTCGACGGCGTTAAAGTCACCACCACTCAGGAACTCATCAAACTGATTCGTGAACAGGAAGTAGGCGCAACTGTCAAGGTTACCTACTGGCGGGGTGCCGCCCAGAATACCGTCAACCTGACATTGGAACAGTCTCCACCAAGTGAAAGTTAATTGCCGAACCGGGCGGCATTTGTCAGCCCGCCCGATTTCCGCTATCATTAAAACAATTTGTGCTTTACGGGGAGACTGACTTGTTGACTTATAGCGAAGACGACCTGCTGGTCGATGGAATTAAAATTCATTATTACCGCACCGGCGGGGACAAGCCGCCTTTGATAATGTTGCACGGCGCCGGCGACAGTGGTCTATGCTGGTCGCCTGCGGCAAAACGCCTGGCCGACCGTTATGATGTAATCATGCCCGATGCCCAGGGACATGGCCAGTCCGACCGTTTGACGCCTGACTTCAAACCGTTCGACTTTGCCGTCCAGATCGCGGCCCTGGT
>DAOUFH010000066.1:0-14217 GCA_034429955.1 Dehalococcoidales bacterium | reverse complement strand
GCGCTTTCGGCAGCAACTGCGGTGTGGACAATTTGCCGGCCGTACTGAAAGCCAATGAGATCTGCAATGCCTATTCTATCGATGTGATTTCAGTAGGCGGCGCTATCAGCTTCGCCATGGAGTGTTTCGAAAAGGGGATTATCACCCTTGAAGATACCGGCGGAATCGATTTACGGTTCGGCAATGCCGAAGCTATGGTACAGTGTGTCGAACTGATCTCCGAACTGCAGGGCTTCGGTGCTATCCTGGCTGAAGGCGTCACTGCTCTGGCTAAACGCTATACCGGCCGCAAGGTCGATTATGCCATGCAGGTTAAAAATATCGACCCCGGCATGCATGATCCCCGGCTTTCTTCCAGTATGGGGCTGGGCTTCATGGTCAACCCGCACGGGGCCGACCACTGCTGCAATGTGCTGGATATGCGCTTCGCTACCGAGATAGGTATGAAAACGGTGGCTTATCTGGGTGTGACCGGTGAGCCTTTCCCGCTGGGTTCCATGGACCCCCGTAAAGTTGCTCTTTTCCATCTGGAACATTCCCGCCAGGTCCTTTATGACAGCCTGCTGATGTGCCATCTGGCTGCCGCTCCCCTGAACCTGGAGAAAATCGTGGAAATCCTGGAGGCTGTCACCGGCTGGCAGACCAGTATCGTGGAACTGCTGACCATGGCCGACCGTGCTCTGACCCTGGCCCGCCTGTTCAATGTCAGGGAAGGGTTCACGGCTGATGACGACGTGCTGCCCGGTCGCTATTTCCAGGAACGTCCCGGCGCTCAAATCAACCTGAAGGGCCTTGATGAGGATGTGATGGACAAGGCCAAGCGCTATTATTATACTCTGCTGGGGTGGGATAAAGAGACCGGGGTTCCCACACCGGAGAAGTTGATCGAGCTGGGCATTCAATACCCCTGAGCTATAACAGGATAATAATTTCCGGTGTCAAGCAGGATCAGGCCTTAGCTTCGGTGGACTCTCTGGCGTGTTTCAGGTTACCGTCCACGGTGCCTCGCACTCTTTCACGCTCTTCACTGAAATCGAAGCCGGTCCAGATGCCGATGGAACTTAATACCGAGTCCTGGGGATGGAATTGCCGAAACAGTTTGAAGTAATAAGCCGCTTCGCGGCTGTTGATGGTCGCTTTGGGGTTTTCCGCCTTGATGCGCTGGAATTCATCTTCACTGACTTCCGCTTCCGCCAGTTTCTCACCCAGGCTTTCGCAGCCTGCGCCCTGGGTATATTGCACTTTATAGCGCCAGATAATATCCTCGGGCAGATAGCCGCTGCCGGCGAAGGCTTTGCGAAGAATCCATTTCTCGATGCTGCTGCCGGCTTTTTCCGACTCACGGATCTTCAAATCCGCGCTTAACTGCATGGCCACATCCACCATCTCCACATCCAGGAAAGGCACTCTCAGCTCCAGGCTGAAGAACATGCCCATGCGGTCCGCCCTCTGCAGGTTGATGTTGTGCAGTCCGTTGATTAGACGCCGGCCTTCATAGTTGACCTTGTCGGCCGGGATGCGTTTCATATAGTGATAGCCGTTGAACAGCTCATCCGCGCCTTCTCCTGTCAGTACCACCGTCACGTAATCGGCGGCCAGTTTACAGGTGAAGTAGCAAGGTACCGCGCTGCGCACCAGCGAGGGATCGTAACTTTCCAGCTTCTTGATGACCGTGGGCAGTGCTTCGTAGTAGTCATTCTCCGTGAAAATCAGCTCATGATGGGTCGAGCCGATATGCCTGGCCGCTATGCGGGAGGCCTTCAGGTCGTCGCTCTCGACGCCGTTCTGGTCTTTCATACCGACCACGAAGGTATGCAGATGCGGTAGCTCTTCAGCCGCGATAGCGGCCACCAGGCTGGAGTCCAAACCGCCGCTGCAGAAAGAGCCGACATGGATCTCTTTATCCGCCAGCAGTCTTTTCTTGACCGCCCGGATAAAGGTATCTTTGATCATCCGGCAGGCTGTATCGATATCGTCGATGTTCTCGCTGACCGGCGGGACCTCATAATAGCGCACGAAGCCTGCCTGAGGGGTATAGTAATGACCGGCCGGAAACTCATGCACTTCTTCCACTCCGGCCAGGGTCATGGCTCCCAGCTCGGAGGCAAAGTACATTTTATTGTCCACGTAGCCGTAGTAAAGCGGTTTGATGCCGATGGGGTCGCGCGCCAGCATATAGTTATCGCCGTCGAAGATTGCGAAGGCGAACATGCCGTCCAGGTCTCTGACGCAATCGGGACCTTTCTCACGGTAAAGATGCAGTATCACTTCGGTATCGGAATCGGTCGTGAAACGGTATTTATCTACCAGTCCCCGGCGGATTTTCAGATAGTTATAAATTTCGCCGTTGCAGATGATGCCGGTCCTGCCGTTATTGGTCAGGATCGGCTGGTGCCCTTTGGCCACATCCACGATCGACAGCCGGGTGTGCCCGAATACCATGTTGTTGAAAACATGTATTCCGCGGTCGTTGGGCCCGCGGTGAGGCAGGGCGTCCAGCATCCGGTTGATGTTTTGCTTATCCTCTATTCCAAAGCAGCCTGCTATTCCACACATGATCGATGTCTCCTTTGCCTGATCGGACTCAGTTCCTGGCAGCGGCAAAACCTTCCAGTACCTTCAGGGCCTGGAATCCGTCCGCACAGAAGGCGTCTGCTCCGATTTCTCTGGCGAAGTCTTCGGATACCGCCGCTCCTCCGATGAGAACTTTGACTTTATCTCTCAGAGAGTTGCTTTCCAGCGCTTTGATGACTGTGCCCATCTCCTGCATGGTGGTGGTCAGCAGAGCGGAGAGCCCCAGGAAGTCCGGTTTTTCTTTTTCTACCGCCTTGACGATCTCATCCTCGGGAATATCGATGCCCAGGTCGATGACCTCGTAGCCCGCGCCTTTGATTAAAATAGCCACGATGTTCTTGCCGATGTCATGGATATCGCCTTTAACGGTCACTATGATAAATTTGCCTTTGTTAGAGGCCTGTTGTTTTTCCAGGATGGGCTTGAGCAGGTCCATGGCGGCGCCCACCGCTTCGGCGGAAGCCAGCATATCCGGGATGAAATATTCCTTGGTGGAGAATTTTTCACCGACTATTTGCATTCCGGCTGTCAGTCCGCTGGTAATAATGGTCTCGGCCGGCAGTCCGCTGTCGATAGCCTGCTGGGTCAGTTCGACTACACCGGGTGTGCCTGACAGTTCGTCGCTGACTCCTTCATCTTCCCCGGTCTTGCGGCCTTCGATGACATTTTGTTTAAGCCTGGCAATTAGCTCGTCGTTCATGTTTAATTAGTCTCCTTATAAACATTCAACCTGGGCAGCAGTCCCGGGATTTGCTCGAAAATTTTCTCTGTGGTCGGCTGGTCGATATGTTCCACCGGTTTGGCCAGCAGCTCCTGCATCTTCTCATAGGACAGGGCAAACATACTGTCGGCATTGCCGTCTCCTTCGAAGGGGAAGGGCGCTGAAATCTCGCCGCCGCGCATGGCTGAGCGGATATGGCGGATGAACAGCTTCTGGGGGGTGGCGGTCACTTCCCTGATTTGTTTTAGGACCTCCTGGAAGTCTTTCTCCTCCAGTTTCGGCTCTTTCAGGAAGGCTTTGATATGCTTGAAGAGGGCATCGTCCATCACAGCCTGATGCAGGCTGAAGGTGGCGTTGCAGTCCAGCAGTCCGAAGGCACAGTGCAGAAATTGAGGGCCGCTCAAGATCGTCACGATATCCGAGAAAAATCTCTCGATGGTGTTTTGCTGGCCCGGAATTTTGGTATCGCTGACACCGGAAGTGGAGTAATTGGGTATATTGTAGAAGCGGGCCATCTGGGCGCAATCTATGTTGTACTGGCTGGTTTCAACCGAACCGTAAGTATCCGCTAAGGTATCCATGCGGGCCCGGGCCGGAACGCTGCCGTAGATGACCGGACAACCGGGATTGACCAGTTGTCCCAGAGTGAGTCCGGCCAGGATCTCGGCATTAATTTGAGTCATAATACCTACTTCCTTCACGGGCGCCGAAGTGCCGGCCTGCGGCGATGAAGAGACCACTACCGGCAGCCCTTTTTCACATAACGTTATATAGGTTTCGGTGGTATCGTTCACAAATTGCAGCGGGCTTTTAACCAGGCAGGTAATGAAGGAGATAATGGGGTTCTCTTTCAGTTTTTCCGGGCCGCCTGTGATCAGCTCAGCCATAGCCACCACGTTGTCCAGTTGCTTCAGATTGGTTAAACCCGACATGACGTGCTTGGTGGTGTTGTTCAATGAGGCGAAATATTTATTGACGTCTTTATTATCGATGGTGATGTCTTTATCCTGGATATTGACCGTCCGGATGTAGCCGTCCACCGTATCCAGGTGTTCGCAGACATGGGCCGAGTTGCATAAATCGGCCACCATGCCCCGCCGCGGGACAAACTCCGCAATTTGGGATTCAACCGACGGATCGTCTTTTTTTACATAGGTGGAGAAAACGGTATCCAGCCAGATGTTGGTTTCCGAACCGGTTATCAAATAAACACGCGGTTGGTCCCCCTCCATCACCAGGCTGTTGTCGGGATTTCGGGCACCCAGTACCACTTTAGAGGGCACGCTCTTCATCGCTGTTTCCACCAGTTGGGCCGGTATCTTGATGTTCCAGCTGGTGCTGCTGCCGGGAATAGCGTCTACCTGCGCTCCGTGACTGTGAAATATATCCGCTGCTTTCCGATTGAAGCAGAGCAAGCCCGGGTCCTGTAACAGTTCCAGAGAGGCTGTATGAATCCTCTCTATCTGCGACCGGCTTAACCGTTCATAAGGTTCGCTTATTAAGATTCCTTCTCTGGGCATAATTTTCTCTCCTCGCTTAAAGTAGTGTGGGACTAAGCGCCGCTCAAAGACCGGATGACCGTCACGGCCTGAAAAGCGTCTGCTCCGTATCCGTCAGCCTTGATTTTTTGGGCGAATTCTTCGGATACCGGTGCGCCGCCGACTATGACTTTAACGCTTTCTCTCAATTTGGCTGCTTCCAGTGCTTTAATCACGGTGTCCATTTGCTGCATCGTACTGGTCAGCAGGGCGGATAGCCCCAGGAATTGTGGTTGCTGGTCCCGAACAGCTTCCACAATCGTATCTGTTTCGATGTCATTACCCAGGTCGGTGACGGTATAACCGATTCCTCTCAGCATGACCGAGACGATATTTTTACCGATGTCGTGCAGGTCGCCCTTGACGGTAGCCATTAAGACCGTTCCGTTGGACTGCACTCCACTGGAAGCCAGATAGGGTTTCAGGATTTCCATGGCGGCGCCCACCGATTCGGCGGAAGCCAGCATATCGGGAATATAATATTCACCTGCTTCGAATTTTTTACCGACCTCGCTCATACCGCCGGTCAGTCCCTCTTTAATGATGGTCTGCAGGTCTATTTTTTCTGCGATGGCCTGTTTGACCAGCTCGGTGACGCCGGGGCCGGTTAAACTTTCATCCATGCCCTCGTCTTCCGCTGTGGTACGGCCTTGAATTACGTTTTCGCGTATTTTGGCGATGATATCTTGTGACATTTTGTCCTCCGGGATTTTGCGCTTCTTATTCCAGGATCTTGCCCTGACGGTAGGCTTTCATATAACGCCGGGAGCGGGCATCGCTGCCCTCCAGCAGTCTGGCTGTCATTACCGCGCTCATGATCTTGCCGTCCAGCGGGTCCAGGAAAGCCGAGTCCAGCCCGGCCCCGATTGCCATCAGCAAAAAGCTGCGGTTGATCAGCCGCCGTCCCGGCAGTCCGTATGAAATATTGGAAAGCCCCACCGTGGTTTTCGCCTCGGGGAAGCGTTCTTTGATTTTTTTGATAGTTTCCAGAGTAACCTTGCCCTGGCTTTCATCTACACCGATAGGCAGCACCAGCGGGTCGAAGTATATCTGTCCGGCGGCGATGCCCTGGCGCTGCGTATATTCCATAATTATTGCGCAGGCTTCCAGCCTCTTTTCGACGGTGGTCGGGATACCCTCTTTGCCCATCGCCAGCGCTACTACCGGCGCCCGGCGTTCGGCTGCCAGCGGGCAGATCGCTGCCAGCCGGCCTGGCTCGGCTGTAATTGAATTGATCAGCACCTTTTCGCCGCGGTATTTCTTCAGTCCGGCGGCGATCACTTCCGGCACATCGCTGTCTATCGCCAGGGGTTTATCAGTGGCGTTTTGCACTGTCTCGACCAGCCATTCGATGGCTGAGGTATCGCTCGCGCTGCCCTCACCGGCGTTAACGTCGATGTAGTCTGCTCCGGCCTCGGCCTGCTCACGCGCCAGCCGGCTGATCAGTTCGCTGTCTCGCTGGGCGATGGCCGCTCCCACCGATTTAATGGTGGCGTTGATTTTTTCTCCTATTACCAGCATTTTTAAACCTTTATATTTTTAATTTCACTTAAAATCTGAGTGCGTATGTTCTCAGGCAGTGAGTAGTGCTCCCCTTTGAGCAATTCCGCGACTTTTTCAGAGGCCCGCTGCCAGGTCTCTTTGCTGCCGTCCTGCTGCCAGTCCTCGCGCAGTTTGCGGTCGCTCAGCGTCGGCTGATAATGTTCCCGCCGCATAAAATGCCGGGTGTGTTTGGCGGTGATGAAGTTGCCGGCCGGGCCTGTTTTTTGCAGCAGGTCGAAGGCCAATGTCTCGTCATCGACTTGGATGCCTTCCACCGCCCGCATGACCATGCCGATTATTTCATTATCGATAACCAGCTTTTCATAGCACATCGACATGGCGAATTCCATCAGTCCGGCGGCGTCATGAATAAAGTTGGCTCCCGCCAGGGCGCACATCATAGTGGTCAAAGCTGATTCATAGCCGCACTGGGCGTCCAGTATCTTGGAATCGCTCATACCGCCGGTGCCGTAGAAGGGCAGCTTGTAGAACTGGGCCATTTGGGCGCTGGCGGCGTTGGTCAGTCCCATTTCGATAGAACCTGCCAGGTATTTGAGGTCTTTCAGGTCGGTATTGGTGGCAACCGAACCGAAGATGACCGGAGTGCCCGGATTGACTATCTGGGAGAGCATTACGCCCATCAGTGAGTCCACCACCTGGACGCTGACGTTGGCGGCCAGGGTTATCGGCGAGGTCGCTCCACACAGCGGCTCAGCCGGGACTACCAGAGGCACTCCGTGTTTGGCGATGGTGATTACCAGGTCGCCGTAGCTGCCGTCCAGTTTAAAGGGACTGATGCTGCAGGCTACCATGGAAATAAGCGGGCGCTGCCTGAGGGCTTCCGCTGAGCCGGCGACTATTTCAGCCATCCTGACGACATTGGCAACCCCTTCGGCGGTATATACGCCGCCCATGATATGTTTACCGGTGTTATTCAGTCCGGCGAAGAAACGGTTGACGTCCACCTGTTCAACCGGCAGTTCGCTGGGATAGGTCGGCAGCATGTAAAGGTGGATGTTTTCCAGTTTATCCACCAGCCTGCCGATGTTGCGGATGTCTTCTACAGCCGCCAGGCGCTTGGTAGCGCTTTGGGGCTCGTAGATATACAAAGCTGTACCGCCGGTGCCGGCGTAGACCCGGTTGCTGCCCAGGTGAATATCGTCTTTTTCCGAGCGTCCGGCTAATAGAATTTCCGAGGGAGCACGGTCGATCAGTTTCATTACCAGTTCTCTGGGCACTTTAACGTTTTTATTGACTTTATCGACTTTGGCTCCGGCTGAGTCGAAGAGGTCCATGGCGGATTCGGAATTGACCTGGAAACCGATTTCCTCGATTATCCGCATGGCGTTTTCATGAATTTTTAAGATGCCGTCTTCCGAGAGAGGTTTGTAGCTGCCTCCCGGAATTCCTTTTCTGGTCATAGTGGTTTAAAACCTCCTCCACGGACAGTGCCTGTTTTTCAGGCAGGTGCGACAGGGTGTGTATTTGTCCGCCAGTCCGAACGGGCCCAGACCGATGATGCCTGAAATCGATTTTTGCGGCGTCATCAGGTTGGACCGGTTAAGTTTGATACCGGTGTTGTTTTCGCCCAAGGACTTGAATACCATAGGCTGTTGATTGACGTGCCAGTCGCAGTAACCGGGACTGAACCGGCGGCTGATGGCCAGTCCCTGCATCAAAGCTCTGGTAGCGATACGGCTTTGTACTGTTTCGGCCAGTTCTTCCACCAGTACCGACCCCACAGCGTCCAGCACCGCGGCTTTCAAGACCGCTCCGTTAGCGGCGAAGCTGGCTGAGATTTTTTCCAGCCGGCTGCCGATGGTCAGGGCAAAAAAAGCGGCCTTATCACAACGCTTAAGCAATTCGGCGATTACCGCGCTCTCCAGCCTGATGCCGCCTTCCAGCAGAGCATAACGGCCTGATACGACCTCTACTTTTTTGATTACATAATGATAAGAGGGGTTTATCCAGAGCGGGGCTTTGCTCATGAATTCGTTGATCAGGTTATGGATGCGGGCAGGGGAACTGTCGGGATCGCTGTAGCCCATGATTTTAAGAATTGAGCGGTGGTCGTTTTTTATTGAATCGGTCTGTAAGATGTTATTCAACATAATCTCTCCTTCCGTCTTTTCTTAAGTTTTTATTAACTATTTTTAAAGACAACAAACCAAATGAAAAGAGGTCTTTTCAGGATGTAATGGATAAATGGCTTGGGAGTAAAAGGATTAAGGAGTTGGAACCGGGCTTTTATTTGTTCACGCTGATTTTTGATATCAGGTTTTGGAGCTGTCCAGGATGAATTACGGTGAGATTGCTGTTTTGAAGTTTTTCTTTTTAATCGATCTGGTTGATTGTATCAAGTTGCCCGATTTCTGTTATCGGTCCGCCTGTATTGTCAATGACCGGGTGGGTCTAATGAGCTTGTTAAGTTTAGCGGTAACACAATCATCTCACCAACACTTTAAACCATAATTCTCGCTCGCTCTGGACAGCTATGGTTTATTCTATCGATTATTTGTTAACACTAGCAGCCATTCCCTGGGCAGAACCGCAGAGAGACTGATTGTGAGTTCTAATTAACACCATAACACTCACATTCTGATATGTCAAATCACTGTTTTGCATGAAAACAGCTATAAAAATCTCTGCTGTTTCCCGCCATTAACTGTAAATTCATGCTATTAGATAGAAATCTCCGGCACCCTGAATTAGGTCTTAAAAAAGAAGCTATGGAAAGGGGTAGTTTTATCCTGGAATCTTAAAATCAGTCTTAAGGCAGTCTTACTGTAAATGTGCTTCCGTGGCCTTCCCGGCTGTTTACTTCGATTGTGCCTTGGTGTAGGTCTACAATATGCTTGCAGATAGCCAGTCCCAGTCCGCTCCCCGGATTTTCATCCGATACAGATGATTTAACCTTGTAAAATGCTTCGAAGATG
The DNA here is from genome assembly GCA_034429955.1 of Dehalococcoidales bacterium. Lineage (GTDB taxonomy): Bacteria > Chloroflexota > Dehalococcoidia > Dehalococcoidales > UBA3254 > DATIKD01. Next base: position 4,906 of record DAOUFH010000066.1, on the reverse strand, counting down.
TGTTCCAGATGTTTCTGAGCGATACCTGTGCCTGTATCGGTAATGGATACTACCGCCTGATTGTCTGATCTGGTCAGTGATATGGATATCTTTCCATCCGGATAGGTATATTTAACCGCATTTTCCAGCAGGTTTAGAAAGAGCTCATTAAGTTTCTGTATATTGCCCCGGATCATTATTCCAGGTTCCAGGGTGACCTCAACTTTAAGGTTCTTGTTTTCCCCTAATATGCGGGCATCTTCAGCCAAATCCAATAATAATTTGGATAAATCTATCCTCTCGAACTGCAGTTCTTCAATTTCACGGTCTGCACTGGTCAGGACCATCATTTTCCGTACCATGGCGTCCAGTTTGGAAAGATTGTATGCTATGTTTTTCAGAGAGTTTTGATACTCCGTGGGAGTGTGTGAACGATTCATGGCCAGCTCTGTTTCACTCTGTATGACCGCAAGGGGCGCCCGCATGGCGTGTGAAGCTTCGGCTGAGAATAGCTCTTTTTGTTTAAAGGACTTTTCCAATTGAGAAGAGGCCTGATTGAGCGATTCTGCCAGTCTCCCCAGTTCATCATGGCTGTTGATATTGAGGCGGTTATCCAGCGTTTGTTCCTTTAAATTGTCCGTATAGTTGGTGATTTTATCAAGTGGTTTAAAGAGGTGTTTAATCCAGAAAAAACCCACGATACCGCATATCACTATTGCCATTACGGCCGCGGAATATACAACTTTTTGATAAGTGCTTAGCACGCCAATGTTGTTGCGGTTTTGTGTGATTGCCACGATTTCGTAAAAATTCGGATTATCCGCTGAATAACGCCCGTAAAGCCAGATTTCCAGGCCTTCTTTTACTTCGTCCGGGAATATACCTGTCAGGTCGATGGTTTTTATTCCCATTGGAGTATTGACATAGTGCTGGAAGTCCCCGTCGGCTTTTATTTTTGCCACGTCTTCAGCAAATAATGCATAACCTCCCAGACTTCCATAGTCTTCTACCCAATTATCTGCAGATGGACTGTATTCTGTGCTGCTGTCTGGCGCTGTGCTTTGAAAACGGGCGGATTTTATAGAAATTCCTTCCTGTGTAATTAAAAATACATTTTGATTGAGGATAAAATAACCAAAAGCAATAAAAAATAAGATGATTATTGCCAGAATAACCAGGTAACCTGCAATTAACTTTAATTTAAGACTGTTGAATATTCTCATCGCTATTTATCCTGTATCCTTTTCCCCATATTGTTTGGATGAAGCTATTCTGTCCTTTTATATCGATTTTGTGGCGTAGTTTATTGATGTAGGCGTCGATAAGGTTCGAGGAAATCTCCAGGTTCGATTGCCAGATATGCTGTTCCAGTTCTCTACGTGTGACAACCGCAGGATATCTTCTCATCAGTAATTCCAATATCTGGAATTCTCTGGGTGAGAGCGGAATATCGTGACCATCTTTATTTAACTGATGATTGGTAGTATCCAGGGCCAACTGGCCCTGTTTCAGTTGTTGCGGTACCATTCTGGACTCACGGCGATATAGCGCCCGGGCGCGTGCAAGGAGTTCGCCAAGTTCAAAAGGTTTAGTCATATAATCGTCGGCACCGCTCTCCAGTCCTGTGATTTTATCTTCAGTCGTATCTTTACCGGTCAGTATCAGGATTTTGCTGTTGATATTCTTTTCTCTCAAAGTTCGACAAATATCCAGACCGTTGATGTCCGGCAGCCCCAGATCCAGGATTATCAGGTCATAAAGACATACTTGCGCATATTCCAGGCCGTCATGTCCGTTATATACAGCCTCTACCGTATGCCCGTTTTCGATCAGATATTGTTGTAGATTAACGGCCAGCTTTTCATCATCTTCGATTATTAACATCAGCATTGCTGTTCAACCTCCCCGGCTGCCGGCGCTGCCTTTCTGTCCAATAACTTTGATAACCGTCAAATTGAGCGGAAGGTCCAACTAATTAACGTTAATGATTTATTGAGTTTTTCTGGATTATTATAAAGTTGGAGAACTGAGAAGTAGGTGAAGTTAGTTAAATATTAAATAATTTCTATTAAAGTATCAAATAATTCCAGCAGAAGAATTAAGAGAGGAAAGCAAGAGAAATGAAAAACCAGCTCAATTCTAAATTAATTAAAACAGGTTTAAAAACGAACTTAGTTGCAGCGGCTTTCTGTGGTCTTGTCATCGCGTTGGCTTGTTTATCCGGTACTACTCTGATTTGGGCTGCAGACGAAGGAGTAATCAATCCAACGGCAGAAGCTAGCGGAAAAACACTCACTCCATCCGAGTTGGAAAAACTCTTTCCGATGTCACCTGAAGTTGAAGCTTCGCTAGTCCATGTTGTGCCGTCCTGTACAGTGATAATTGACGGTATTGAATATCCACCTGATCAAATAAACAAATTCGATGGACAAAGGCTGCGTTTTACGATTGGAGAAAAGGGCGAATTATACGCATTTACCCGGGTTGAAGACCTCGAAAAATTCCAGGCTGCCTATCAAAAAAATGTGGCATTAAGGTCAGTTGACTCTATGTTTTATGTGGACTGGTGGTATGGTGGTCAGATTTATTCTTTACCGACCAGTAATCATTACCAGCCGTTTCTAGGTAGCGTTTTTGATAATGCCATTTCGTCGGTCAAAGCTGGTACAGGCGTTGCCTGGGTATATCTTTGTGACGAGGTCCAATATGGCGGTGATTATCTTTCGATTGCAGGAGGATCAGATATACCCATTCTGCAGCTTTACGGCTGGAACGACCGTACATCTTCTATCTGGACGGAATGAAGAGGTTGACTGATGAGCCTGAATAAATTATAGGGTGTCTGGCAGGTGGACAAACATATAGGAAACACTCTAAATTCAATATTTTTTCAATGTTGGCCTGTTATGTTTAGCTTATGAACTTAAATTCGCAATTGGGGAGGTTAAGACATATAAGGAGATAAATCCTTTAATAAAAAATACGAATCCAACTTTGAATTTAACTTGGAATAGGTAATATGTGTCGATTAAATATCCTAATAATAGGAACCAATGAGATTAAAAAATTTCGACTTCAAAGCCTTCTAAGTGCTCATGATGATATTTTTGCAGTCTGATTAGTTGCTTTTAAGTAAGGTACCGTAATGGGGTAGTTTTACTTTTCCCTCAAAAATCCGGCACTCTATGAAGTCATTTGCTCACAACTATGAGCTGATAAATAGACCGATATCAGGAGGGCGACCTGATGAAAACGGTGACCGGTATCCTATGGAGTACTCTCTTTCTGACCTTCTTAAGTATCTTGTTAGCTCTATCCATGCTGATTGGGCGGCTGTTACCCAAGATGGTCTCAACTGGTAGTCTGAGTATTTTGTTCCAGAGACTTAAAGCTTATACCAGTTATTATTACCAGGCTAAAGCCACAGAGGCTTCCACTACACTATTTTGTGAAGATGCCGCGTTAACGCTGTTAACAGGGGCTTCCCCCACTTCGACAGTAACTCTGATACTCATTCCGACTGATACCGTGACTCCGAATTCTACATGGACAGTGCTGGGCCTTGCAGTAGACGCCAGGCATGGATAACCATACAGAACAGAATTAGATATCAAATAGGAGTGAACAAGTCATATGAGGAAAACAACTGTGGTTGCACTTGGGCTTACTCTGGTTCTATTGGTTATATTTTGCCTAACCGGGTGTAATGATAAACTTAGTCCTGATGTTTCTACTCCTGCGGCATCAACAAAAAGTGTTGTTGTTCCTGGTCATCATTGGACCATGTCCATGACAGAAAAACAATTGGATTTGCTCAAGAATTGCTGGGGAAGTGAGATGACAATTCTAGAACTTACTACTTTGTTATGGCCAGAAGTTGTGAACGTCCTTCCTGAGCATATGGTTCATTGTTGGAGTGAAAATAAGGTATACTGGTCTACCTCGGAATTATCCAATCTCATAAACAGCTCAATCCATTATATGAGCTTTTTAGAGCTAATGAGGGGAATCCCGTTTGAAGACAGTTACAGGATGTATTTCTTTTACATCGGCCTGGTTGAGCCTGAAGTTAATTCAATGAGAGTAGATGATTCTCTGAATGTTGTCCCTGAAAACGTGTATAGAGTTTCCCTCTATACAGACAACATTCTTGACAAGAAAAAAGGAAGACTCCAGTCTTCCTTTTTTAGAAAGGAGGCACATTATGAAGCAAGATACATCTTAAGAGAATAATCTGGTAGCTGTTTTGGTAAGGATCATGGGTACAAGGAAATCGGAAGGCAGAAATTTCCCAAAAGAAAAGGGGAGATAAGGAGAAATATTATGTTCAAAAGACTTTCTAAGAGCATCGGTGTGATAGTTGTTCTGGTTGGGATTATTGCACTCCTGATTCCGAATACAGTAGAAGCAGCGATTATTACCGGAACAACACATACGCCTGATAGAAATGGATCATATATCCATTTCTACGGTGAAACAGCAATAGATTGCGCATACGACACTGTCCAATGTGAGACACAATTATGGTATCAGACCGGTGGTATATGGGTAAATCTGGCCTATTACAACGACGTTAGACACAATACAAATATAGCATGGGTATCGGAGAATCATCTTGATACAGAGGATGGCGATTATAAGTACAAGGCAACGTCATACCATTATTACTATGATTCTCTTTTAGGAACTGGTAGTTTCACGAGCTACGCTGTAACTCCGGACCCCATATAAGTTAATAATGGATAGAGTGAGTGCCGGTAAAACAGGGTGGCAGCCCTTTCATTATTGGCACTCACAATTCATCCCATCATCCCATTTTTCTAAATCCTAGTAATCGGCCAAGATTCCCCTCTCCTTAAGCTGGGGTAGATAATTCTCGACGGAGGCATCATTCAGAGGATTGCCTTTAATATGAAGTTCCATTTTA
>DAOUFH010000065.1:0-5477 GCA_034429955.1 Dehalococcoidales bacterium | reverse complement strand
TTGGGCCGTCCTGATAGCCATATGGGAGGCTGCACCGCCATATTTAGTCACCAAAGCCGCGATGCGATGGGCAAATATCCAATCATAACCGGGGTCGGCTGCCTCCAGTACCACAACTTTTCCGGATAAATCTATTCCGGAGGGCGGAAGATTGTTGGCGATGAGAATAATCGGCCCTTCGGCTTGAAGTAAGGTTATGAAATTAGGTTTGGCCTTTGTCGGACGTATCACACTCAGATCATCCACACCCCTGATCAAGGACGGCAACCGTATACTTTTAGATTCTTCCCATTGCTGCCTTCTCAGGCCTATTTTATCCTCCCAGAATCCTTTCAGGTCAGTACTTGACCGCATCGCTCTGGCTGCCAGTATGTCAGGCACTGTTAAAAAGGACATTTCCTTACGGTTAAACCCTGATAGTTCACCGGCTTTAGCAATCGCTTCCAGGCAGGCAGAAAGAACCGCGGTAAATTCAAATTTGGATTTTTCCCGTTCTCGCATAAAAATTGAGACAAAGTCGAGAAAATCCCGTGAATTGGAGGGAAGATCGGCCATAGAGAGCCAGATAGAAATTCTGCTGTGAGTATGAGGTAAAAGGTTAGCAGTATATTCTTCCGCAGGAACTTCCGGCAGTCCGGCATCGGGGACGATAAATTCAGACTGGTCGTAACGCCGGCTGGTAATATCATAGGTACGCGGTCTGAGATGTCCGAATTCTTTATCGAAGCAGGCTTTACTGATCTGGCCGGTCGAAAGGTCCCGGATAGACCGGGAAACACGTGAAGCTACAGTATCGATCGATCTCCAAAAGCGTTCATATTCCGCAAGCGTAAAAGCTCCGGCGGTTATCAAACGACCTAAAATATCTCTGCCGACGAACGCCAGGCGGGCAAGCCTGGAAAATGAATAAGTACCCAGGTCACGGCAATTTTGCAAACCGGCAGCTATAAAGTCCAGATAGGTTGAGGAGTCGCTGGAATCACCAGCCGGAATAGAAGACTTCTTTAACCAGTCCAGGAGCATTCTGCGGCGTTGCCGGTCTTCTGCCAGCAACCGGTGTTTATTGATTAAGAACTCCGAGGTCAGCGAGACTAAAGCCTTTTCTATCAGGCGCACCTCATTTTTAGTAAACCCCTGCTTAAGCAAGACCCGGGTTCTGGCTGGTTTGACCACATCGGCACAGGTAAACATGATTTCAAATTCAGATTTATCATGCAACTCCGGCCGCGCACGCAAAGCCTCGATACGGTTGGCAACCAACCTGTGTGCCAGTTCAGCGGGTAATGAAGCCGGACAAAGTGATTCAAAAGAGACTGCGACATTAACATAAGGATGGCCGGCGATAGCATCTATAAGCTGCCGGGGGCTTACATCTCGATAGCCCAGTGAGGACCGGGCTTTGGTCCAGGTCCTTTGCGCAATCAGATAATTATAAAGCGAAGAAGCTAACGGCCCGGGATGCTCACCCAGCATTTCGGCCGGGTTCCAATCTGCCATATTCGACCAGATAGTTTCAGGATGACGGCGCACAAGTTGCCTGGCACGCCGGATACAACTTGCTATTTCCGCCTCCGAACCGGATATATTTTGATAGCTGTGAGGCATCTGCCGTACCTGAAAGACGTGGACTGCATTATCCTCAGTTAAAGCAAATTCTATGACCAGATTCCGGCTCTTCAGTAATGCCTCAATCGAACGCGCGGCCTTTACCAGCGTGGTCCAGGGAGAGGATATTTCGAGGCCTTTGCGCAGAATATAGGCCCTTTTACAGGAGTACCCGCCCGTCACCCGGTCGGTCCGTCCGGTTTCGTCGTCATACTCTACCAGATAGTAAGGAGCTACTGAAGTATGGTCGTGCGACATAATAAGTCCGCTGGATAGAGGATTCAAGACTTGCCTTTGCACCAGGACTTCGTCCAGTTCAGCGGTTGCCGCAGCGCAGTGATGCCGCGCGTAAGAAGCGATAACCTTTTCCGCCGCAGCCGAGATGCTTTGTGGGGAGGCTGTTGGAACGTTAGCCTCACTGTGATATTCGCCCGGCGCCACATCCGGGTCAATATCTTCCTCAAATACAGCGCTTCTCAATATTACAGTAGGCCCGAGCTGGCTGCCTTGAATGCGGTTGATAACCAGCCGGGGAGAACGCCGCCATTCCGCCACTGTAAAAGTTAAAAACGGATCAACCACAAACCCCTTCTGCTGTTTCTGCAGAATCTCCAGCATTCTGGCTTTGGACATTAACTGATTACCCGGCATTGTCCTCTCCATCCTCCGGCAGTCGTAAAGTAATTATAGGATATCAGTTATCGCCGGTTAAAAGCTAGTAGATTGCCGTTAGCTTTTAGATAGAGATGTACAAAAAAACAGCTTCAGGACCCACCGATCCTGATAAAGTTTAATTTCCTCCAATATCCTCTCTATATCCAGGGATATTTTAATTCATCAGCTACTTGTTTCACCGCTGCTTTTACGATGCAAGTTGGTCTGATAGGTTGACCGGTTAAGACCGTTATCGAAAGCTCCAGAATTTCATTAGGTATTCAGCGGGTTTGCCGCGGATGTTGCCGCTTTTATCCATGGCTGTTTCACCATCTGCCTGTTCCGGGATATAAAAATAATTATCCAAGTAATTATAGCCCCAGCTAAAAAGGCCCATCACTTCTCCTTTACCAACCGGACGGTCGTTGACTACCTCGTAAAAAGCTGCGTAAATATCTGCCTGTTGAAAAAGATTCAGGGTGTGATTATCCGCTTCCCGGTTGACAGGGAGTAGGGGTTCGATATAAGTCGAGAAGCTGGTGCCGCCATCTACTGACGGGGTCAGCAGTAAAACAAAGAGCGGACATGACCAGGAGGTATAGCGGTTTAGCAGAGTAGTAACAGCAGACTTCAGTTGGTCGGTGGAGGGGTTGAAAACCGGAGTAATAGCCTGAACATTAATGCCGATAGCGTCAAACAAGGCCGGAAAGCCGGCCGGGTAGCCGCTGTCCTCATAGTAATCATCCACTACGCTGGTTCCTCCGAAGTAAGTCAGCTTACCATGATAAACAGCCCGGATAGCCTCAACCAGCCTTTGCCAGTGCGCCAGACAATCCACCTCGCCTCCGTTGTAGCGGAAACTGCCGGTAGCATAGTCCATATCGTGGCCCAGGTTGAGGTATTCTATGCCCAAGCGTTCCGCCATCTCAGCGTAGACTACGGCATATTTTTCATATTCAGCAAACCAGGAGTCCCAAAATAAAGCGGAGCGGGCGCCGTCCCGGTAGACAATTTCCCAGTAATAGGGGTCGTTGTTATCCATAAGTCCCAGCCAGAGCATAAACTGCATGCCCTTGTCGTGTGCATCCTGCACCAGCACGGAGTACTCATCCTCATTCAGCATACGCCACCACTCGTCGTGGAGGGTGCTCATCTCAACGTGGTCGTCATCCAGCACCTTGCAGAAAACAGGGTCTGAAAAAGTTACCAGACCAGCCCCGGCGTTGTGGGCGGCGTTAGTATAAGTGGGCTGGAACAGCCCTCGCGGGAAATAATAATCTGTAATGCTGCCTCCGGCGTCCCAGGTGGCTATACCGTTGACGAAACCAGGGCGAGAATTAATGGCTGACGGCGCTTTATAGAGACCGATGTTGAAAATGTAGCTTTGCCCCGCAAGGAAATCCCAGCTTATTTGGGAGGGAATATAGCCATCCGCTGCAACTGTGATAGTGTGAAAGCCGGGTGTCAGATCGCTGAATTCGTAAGAGCCCGAGGTATCCGTGGTAATACTGGATTCTCCGTTATTAACGACAGCACCGTCAATTGCCAGATCCACAGGAGCGGCATCAACCTTAAAAGAGACAGACTCATCACGGCAATAAACCAAACCGGATACACTCGCCGGAGGTTCGGTCGTGATTGTAGTTGGAGTAAGGGAAGGCAACGCTGTGTTTGGTGAGGAAACAGTGGTTGTCGTTGTAGTGGTGGATACGGGCCTGGTAGTAGTAGGAGTAGTCTGTGCGGCTTTTCCACAGCCGGTGGAAATAACCATAACTATAAGCACTAAAGCCCCAATAACAGCAGTAAGACGTTTATTCATGAGCCCCACCCCGATCAAGGCGTAGACAGGCTGTTTGCAAAAGACACAGACTCTGGCGCGTATTAATGAACTGGAGACCAGGTACTCCGGCTGCGAAAAGCTCACCTTGAGATAATTTATCTATAATCCAAACGCTCTTGTGTGTCCGGCAGTACCCGATCTCTTAACTCTATTTTGAACTATAACCTGATTGTCCTGGGTACTCTTTAAACGGTTGCGCCTCCATCGGCGATTAAGTTCTGTCCGGTTACGAAAAGATTTTCCTGGGCAAAGAACATCGCGATGCGCGCAATATCAATGGCCTGCGCCACCTTACCTAACGGTGTCTTGGCAATGGACACGGCGAAATCTTCCGGCGTGGCATCATCTTTCATGGGCGTATCGATCATACCGGGCGCAATGGAATTAAAAGTAATATTGTACTGGCCGTATTTTTTAGCAAATGCCTTGGTCTGGCAGATCGCGGCGGCCTTCGATCCGGTATAGGCCGGCGTTGTAAAACCGCCATGAACGCCGACTACTGAAGTAATGTTAACGACTCGCCCGAAATGATTCTTCTGCATCGAGGGGACCACCGCCAGATTCATCAAATAATGTCCAAGGGCATGTGTTCTAAAATATTTCATATATTCTTCAGGCGACAGCTTATCAAAATAGGTGTCCCAGTACGACTCGCCAGGATTCAGCCTCTGCTCGAAACCGGCATTGTTGATCAGGATATCCGCTTTTCCGAAGGTTTCCAGAACCTTGCCCACATTCGTCTTTACCGCATTTTCGTCTCCAACGTCAACCGAAAGAGCAATTGCCCCATCGGTATATTTCAAGCATTCCTTCTTCACACCCTCGACCATGGCTTCCCGCCGACCGAACAGGGCGACTTTAGCGCCACCTTTAGCCAGCTCGATGGCACAGGCCTCGCCAACACCGCTGCCGGCCCCGGTGATGATCGCAACTTTGTCTTTAAATCCGTATTCCTGGTATTTTATCATCGCAGGTACTCCTTATAGAATCATACAATATAATTCAGTAGCTCTAAATATTTATAGCATCGTTTACAATATTACCACACGTACATCATTGATAAAAAGTAATATTAGGGATATTAAACATCTGCAATCGGGGTTAATGAGCCGGATTAATCTGGATTGTGAATTTCGTCCCGGGTGCTTCGAACTTGAGCAGGGCATTTAAGATGAGCTGTTAAGGGGAGCAACAAAGAAAACAACCTATCAAGTGGTCGGACATATTCGCCCCCCACGGACAACTTATGTTCGGGGGTATTCTTTATGGAACTCCGGTATATACAGGTAGAAAGGGTTATCTCTGCAAAAAAGGTCATGGAGGACAAGGCCTGAAAAGAGGATTTTGATTAACGGGAATTAGATATGCTAAACTCAAT
>DAOUFH010000064.1:0-6746 GCA_034429955.1 Dehalococcoidales bacterium | reverse complement strand
CAGAACTACGCCATCGTCAACACCGCCGATGATTCCTTGCTGGAAACAATCGAAGCAGCCGTGGCGTTTTACCAGGTCCATCCCGGAGCGATTTATTTGCACCAGGGCGACACCTATCTGGTCACTCAGCTTAATCTGGAGAACCGCACCGCCTATGTGGAACCGGCCGACGTTAACTACTATACCCGCACCACCGAACTGGCCGACCTGCGGATACTTAAAGAGTACCGCAGGCAGACCCTGGGGCCTGTCACCGTCTGCCTGGGCGAAGTGGAGGTTAATAACAGTGTTATCGGCTACCGCAAGAAAGCCCAGCTGACCGAAGAAGTGATCGGAGAGGAGTCGCTGGACCTGCCGCCTTACATCTTTAATACCGTCTCATTGTGGTTTGACTTGCCGCCTGCTGCCGTCAACCGCATCGCCAAAGCCGGACTGGACTTCGCTGGCGGCATACATGCCGTCGAGCATGCCGCTATTTCGATTTTGCCTTTATTCGCCCTGTGCGACCGCAACGATATCGGCGGGGTTTCCACCCCCTTCCAGGCCGATACCGGTAAGGCCCAGATATTCATTCACGACGCTCATCCGGGCGGCATCGGCATTGCCGAGAAAGGCTATGAGCTAATTCGACAACTCTGGGAAAAGACCTATCTGACTATCGCCGAATGCCCCTGCCAGAGCGGCTGCCCGTCCTGCATACAGTCACCCAAATGCGGCAATAATAACGAGCCCCTGGACAAAAAAGCGGCCATTATTTTACTGGAGGAATTGCTGGGGAAGGGGACAAGGCGGTGAATCAGGATTTATGCTTAATGAATACTAACCGAAATTCAAAACAAACGTCGCGAACACCTTTAACATCTGAAGCGATCGCATAGAATAGCTGTCAGTTATCAGCCTTCAGCCGTCAGTTTGGGAGTTAACCTGGCGGCTGGGTGAAAGGGTGTGGTACTAAAAGCTAAAAGCTGAGAACTAAAATTATATTAGATTGCTGCGGGGGTGATCCGAGCTCGCAAAGACCAAGGGACTCCTGAATTAAAAAGACCCTTCTCTCATTTATGAGTTATTTAGTAATCTTTGTTTGTATTTCGCAGGCCGGTTTGCTATCAGCCCATTAATCCGTTAGAGTGAAGTAGACAGTACTATCGGGAGCAAAAAATTGTTCAAAAACTTGTTTAAAAAGGCCCTTCAGCCAACCAAAGACAACTGGTTTTCCAGGGCCATGCATCTCTTCGACCGTTCTTCGATCGACGACTCGCTCTGGGATGAGCTTGAAGAGGCCATGATCGGCGCGGATGTGGGCATGGAAACCGCCGAAAAGCTGATACAGCGCACCCGGCAACGAGTTAAAGACGACAAACTCAAAGAAGGTGCTCAGGTAAGGGAAGCACTCAAAGACGAAATGGTCAAGATTTTGAGCATACCCTACGCTGAACCGGCGGTGGCCGCTCCTCCCAGAGTAGTGCTGGTGATCGGAGTTAACGGCTCCGGTAAAACCACCTCGATAGCCAAAATGGCCTGCCAGGCTAAAGCAGCCGGGAAATCAGTGATGCTGGCTGCCGGAGATACTTTCAGGGCGGCGGCCATAGACCAGCTGCAGACCTGGGCTCAGCGGGTGGGGGTGGATATCATCGCCCACCAGCCGGGAGCTGACCCCGGAGCAGTGGTCTTCGACGCCATGGCGGCGGCTAAAAGCCGGGGAACTCATCTGCTTATCATAGATACCGCCGGACGCCTGCACACCAAATTCAATCTGATGGAAGAGCTGAAAAAGATTAAAAAAATCACTGCCAAAACCGACGCCACGGCCCCCCATGAGGTCATGCTGGTACTGGACGCCACCACCGGGCAGAACGGGCTCTCCCAGGCTAAAAGCTTCGCCGATGCCACCGGCATCACCTCCATCTTTTTATCCAAGCTGGACGGCACTGCCAAAGGCGGCATCGCCCTGGCCATCTGCGACCAGCTCAAGATACCGGTCAGATATATCGGCGTGGGTGAACATCCGGAAGATATCGCCGATTTCAACGCCAAGGCTTTTGTTGAAGCTTTAAGCGGCAGTAATGATTAAAACTACTTAACTCGGACAGGGTATTTGAATGAACGAAGTATTTTATATTAATACAAGTCCAATTATCTTTCAGATTGGACCGATTAAAGTCGGCTGGTACGGCGTGATGGTAGCTCTGGCGGTTATCGTCGTAATCGCCTGGGGGGTCTGGCAGAACCGTAAGACCCATGCCATTAAAAGCGATTCCATACTGGGAGCGGCAGCGGTGGCTATTCCCACCGCCCTGATAGTCTCCAAACTGATTCATGTTATCGACCAGTGGGACTACTACATTCATAATCCGGGCAGAATCATCAGCGGCGAAGGCCTGACTATCTGGGGAGCGGTACTGGGCGCTACTCTGGGAGCCTGGCTGTACAGCAAAATCAGCAAACAGTTCCGTTTCACGGCCTTCGGCGATATGCTGGCGCCCGGTATTATTCTGGCCCAGGCCATCGGACGGGTAGGCTGTACCTTCAACGGCTGCTGCTACGGCATCGAGTCCAACAGCAGCTTTTCCATTGTATACACCAATCCGAATTCCTACGGTCCGCTGGGTATACCCGTGCTGCCCACCCAGGTTTTTGAAATATTCTACAACCTTATCGTTTTCGGCGTTTTACTGGCCTTAAGGGGACATTTCAAAAAAGAAGGTACACTGTTTTATATCTACCTGTTCCTTTACGGGGCCTGGCGATTCGGAATCGATTTTATCCGGGACGGCACCCCTTTCCTGTTCGGCCTGCATCAGGCCCAGGTTATCGGCCTCATCGTGATGATTGTCACCGTCTGCTTGATATTCTATAAAAACGGCTGGAAAAAGAAGGGAGACCTCCAGCCGCCCGCAGGCACTCAGGAGACGGAAACGCCTCAAAGCACGGAGTAAATTTCAAAAAACAAAAAGCCCGGTTGAAACCGGGCTTTTCTTAAGAATCAACCACAGGAGCGGCACGGCCTTTAGCCGCGGCTTCTTCCTCCAGCTTCATCACCGCCGGAATAAAGAAGCAGACGAGGCCGGCCAGTACTATCGCAATACCACAGATGTAATAAAGCGGGCCCACACCAATGACATCGGTCACCGGCCCCAGTACAGCCAGGCCGACGGGCACAATCGCCGAACCTATCGAGTTAATCAGAGAGAAAATGCGTCCCTGCATATCTTTTATCACCATAGACTGCAAAGCCGCTATTAAAGGACCGTTGGCGAAAGACAAGCCGAATCCGATGAAAAAGCTGGAGGCCAGGCCGGGTAAATAGAGGCCCAGAGAAGTGAAACCCAGGGCAAAAGTGGCCAGGCCGCTGATGGTTACTCCGCAAAGGGCGGTCACCACGCGCTTTTTAAAACCTTTCCAGACTCCCAGAATCAGTCCGCCGCCGATAATACCCACTCCGAAAGCCGCCTGCAGCCAGCCCAGCTTGAGCACATCGCCCCCCAGCGACTGGTTGACCATGATAGGCAGCAGGGTAAAAGCCGGCATGATAAAGAAGCTGATAACTGCTGAAATTGCTATCAGGATTATCAGCCCTTTCCAGTTCCAGAGATAACGGAAACTGTCCGCCATTTCTTTGAAGACCGAAGCTCCGGCCTGAATGGTCTGCCGCAACGGATTGGGAACTTTAATCGGCAACAGACAGACCACCGCGATAATCGCGGTCAGGATATCGACTGCCAGCACACCCTGAATCGGCAAGATGCCGAAAAGAAAGGCACCGGCTGGAGGGCCCGCAATGGTTATGACGCCCTGCATAGTCTGATTGAGTCCCGCAGCCCGCGTCAGGTCTTTTTCCGGCACTATCATGGTGACCGCAGCCTGGCTGGCCGGGAAATGGAAGGTCTGTCCGATGGACCTGGCTCCCATAGCCACATAAACCTGCCAGATTTGCACCGAATCCAGCCAGAACAGGACGGCCAGTACCACCGTAACCGCTGAGATAGAGATATCGGCCAGAATCATGGTCCGTTTGCGGTCCCAACGGTCCACATAAGTACCGATAAACGGACCCAGGATAACCGGCGGCAAGATCGCCACCATCATAGAAGTGGCCAGAATCGTGGCTGAACCGGTCTTCAATGTTAAATACCAGGCCAGGGCAAACTCGACTACCGCACTGCCGAAAAGAGAGAAGGCCTGGCTGACCCAGATGACCATGAACTTTTTGATGTGAGTGCTCCTTTTTAGCTGTCAGCTTCCGTTTATAGTTTTCAGCAGTCCCACCCCACAACACAGCCGAGGGAAAATCGAGGGAAGGCTGATATAAAGCTCGCCCTGTCTATTAATAACGATTAAAAACAAATAACGCAAAACTGTTTATTCAGTATAGACTTTGACTCTGTTCTTGGCATCCTCGATATCTACTTCCATATCGCCCAGGGCTTCAATCAAGTCTTCGATATTCTCCGGCTTGATATCTCTCAAATCGAACTTGATGCCCTTATCTTTGAGCGCCGAGTCCACGTTTTCATAAGCGCTGGGCGGTATGATGGAGGCCAGCTTCATACCAGCCCGTAATAATGACATCGGAACCCTGACATTGACCCTCTCGGACTCACCGGGCTGGCTGCTGCCCGCAAGGGGCTGAATATTTACCCTCAGGTATTTGGGATTCTTGCGGGGGCTCTTGACCTCGCTGTCCTGCCCGGAATCGGTCAGAGAAAAGAGTCTTTCGGCTTCGGCCACACTGATTTTATTCTCTGCCAGCATTTCCAAAATCTTTTTCTGATTGTTATTCATGATATTCCTCCTCGGGAATGTTTAATTTTTTATTTAAAGTAAATCAGAACGGTTTCGCCCGGCTTCGAGATATCCACCTTCAAATCCCGCGTTGCGCACAGGCAGCGGTAGATATACGGGCCCAGCAGGAGGAGCGTCTCTCCCCAGCCGAACGGCCACAGCACCAGGGACAGGACACAGACTAAGGGCGAGAGAGCCAGAGCGAAGGCGAACAGGAGAATCCAGGCCAGGAACAAGGGCAGCCACAGATTTATCCTCTGGTCGCGGTTGATAATTTTCAATCTCATCAAAAGCGGCGGTAAATAACTCATGATAACCTCTCAATGGCTTCTTCGGCAGTTATCAGTCCGTCCTCCAACTGCTTTAAAACCTCTTCTTTATGTGAGACCGGTGTCGTTTCCACGAACTGGAATTGCGCGGCAATGCGGGCCAGCCGGCTTTTGACCGTGGGATAGCTTATGCCGAACGACTTCTCCATTTCCTTGATAGAACCGTCGCAGCGTACAAAAGCCATTACGAAAATCTGGTCCTCGCCGGACAGCCTGGCCAGCGGCGGCAACTCGAACTCACCCTCGATACGCACATTTTTCTGTACCATCCGCACCTTTTCCACCACTATCTCGGCGCCGCCGGTTATCCGGGTTAATTCCTGCCAGTCCTGAGGCATTTGCTGTCCTTCCTTTCAGATTTCATTAAAGTTATCCGCAACCAGCGCTGTTTCCAGCCCATCCTTGTAATTAAATTGATTATGTTTTTAACTAACTTAAGTATATTATATCACCAATATTAATTTTGTCAATATGCTAATTAAAAAAATTAATATCAGCCTCACCACAGCAGGTATTTATATGAAGTCAGATAAACTATAATGATTAAACAGACTATTAATTTTATTGGTCCGGCAAGCAGTACGGCCTGAGCAGGGCGCTGTTCTGCTCTTTGAGGAGAAAAGTGATGAACAAATCGGAATTTGCGGCCGCCGGGATGCACAATCAGACCACCAACTGCGCCCAGTCGGTTATGAACGCCTTTGTAGACGAGCTGGGTATAGACAGGGTTACCGCTCTGAAATTAACTCTGGGTTTTGGAGGAGGCATGGGACATACCGGAGGGACCTGCGGCGCGGTGACGGCCGCTGTTATGGTGCTGGGATTGAGGCAGAGCCTGGACTTAGCCAATCCCAAAGCCAACCGCGATGAAGTTTATAACCTAGTGCAGGAGTTCAGCCGGCGTTTCATACAGCGCCACGGGTCTATCAATTGCAGTCAATTGCTGGGTTATGACCTCAGTACTCCGGCTGGCGCCGCTGCGGTCAAAGCAAAAGGCCTTTCGGCCAGCCTGTGTCCCACCTTCGTCAAGTCCGCCGTGGAGATCTTAGAGGAGATGGCAGTTTAAACTGTCCATAGACCGCCCGGCGGTAGCAGAAGCCGCTAAAACTAGAGTCTCTCTTTGAGGTTTTTGCGCAGGGCCACCTGCTTCCAGCCGCCGGTGGCTTTTTTGCGCATTTCGATTATGCGCGGGATGTAACGCAACACGGGAACCAGCAATAATACGCAGGCATATATAAGATAGTCTACCCGGTGATAGGCGAAAGCCGCCAGGAAGGGAAAGCAAAGAAAGGCCACACCGTAGCTCAAGGTCGGGAAACGGGTGATCGCCATCATCAGACCGAAAGAAGCCAGATAAATGGGTATGCCCCACAACGGCATAATAATAGCCAGTACGCCGATAAGGGTTGCTCCACCCTTGCCGCCTTTGAATTTCAGGAAGACCGGCAGATTGTGGCCCAGTATAGCCAGAGCGCCGCAGGCCAGATCGATATACTTCAACACTTCTACATTGGGGAGCAAGTCCAGCCAGCGCGCCACCATCACCGCCAGCATGCCCTTGCCTATATCCAGCGCCAGTACCAGCATACCCCACCAGAACCCCACACTGTAAAAAGTATTCATGGCGCCCATATT
>DAOUFH010000063.1:0-9373 GCA_034429955.1 Dehalococcoidales bacterium | reverse complement strand
TGTCTTCAACCGCCCGCGTTAAGCGTATCTTCGGCTGTTCTGTACCCACCGGTCTGTGCCTGTTTGTCAAGCCCGGCGTGTCTTTTAACTGAGCGGATTGCTTCATTCGGTTTGTACTTTGAAAGCAGGTCTAACCGGCTTTTTAATTTATTTTCTGAATTATATATTTTCATAAATAGGCAGGTATTGAACATGAATCAAAATCAAAATGGCAAATCGGTTTTACCCCCAATCCGCATTCTGGATCTGACCGAAGGCGGTTGTATGCTGGGCGGACGTCTGCTGGGAGATGCAGGTGCTGATGTTATTAAAATAGAACCCCCCGGTGGAAGCCCTTCCCGCATCTGGCCTTACTATCACGGCATTAATGAACCTGAAAAAAGCCTTTTCTGGTTCGCCTATAATGCCAACAAACGCGGTATCACTTTGGATATCCAGAAGCAAGCAGGCCAGGAATTACTGAAAAAACTGGCGGCTAAAGCCGATATCATCCTGGAATCTTTTGAACCCGGTTATATGCAGAAACTGGGGCTGGGTTATGATGACCTCTGTAAAGTTAAAAAAGATATCATTATGACCTCCATCACCCCCTTCGGACAAAGCGGGCCCAAAGCAAATTACAGTGCTTCAGCGCTCACAGTCTGGGCCAGCAGCGGCTATCTGAATGCCTGCGGCGACCCCGACCGGGCCCCGGTCTGGATAACTCTACCGCAGACCTACTTATTCGGCGGCTGTGAAGGCGCTATAGGCTCACTATCAGCTTACTATTACCGCATGGATAGCGGTGAAGGCCAGTGGATCGACGTCTCCATGCAGGAACCGGCTATTTCACCCAACATGAACGTGCTGCAGATGTGGGACCTGAATAAATACGAATTTAAACGCATCGGTTCGGCCTCATACGTTGCCGGCACCGGTGTTAAACAGACTATCTACTTTAAATGTAAAGACGGCTTTGTCATGATTCTGGCCATCGGCGGTAATGATCCTTACGCCTCCTCTTCCGAAAGACTGGTACAGTTGATGGATAAATGCGGTCTGGCGCCGGAATGGTTGAAAAAACTGAACTGGTGGAAAGACTTCAACGCTTCTAAGCTAAGCCAGGAACTGGCCGATAAAGTCGGCGCAGCCATTGAGGCCTTCACGCTAACCAAGACTAAAGACGAACTTTATCAGGTCGGGGCCTTCGACTACAAGATTTTGATCGCCCCCGTTTCCAGTGCTAAAGATATCACGGAAGATATCCAGCTTAGCGCCCGCAATTACTGGATGAGCATCTATCATCCCGAACTGGATGAAGATATCACCTATTCCGGTCCTTTTATCCGCTTCAGTGAGACTCCGGTCCAATATAGCCGCCGCGCGCCGTTGCCCGGTGAGCATAATCTGGAAATATATGGCGGTGAACTGGGTTTATCCAATGCCGAACTGTCAGTGCTTAAATCCAAAGCCGTGATTTAAGCTATTATAAACAAATAACTAATGATTTTGAGGTACATTAAATGAGTAATAAAATTTTTACCGGTCTTAAAGTCGCTGAATTCGCCTGGGTGGTGGTCGGACCCGCCAGTTCCCGCTATCTGGCTGAAAACGGTGCTACCGTGGTTAAAGTAGAATCCCACAAGCGGCTGGATACCAACCGCGTTAACAGCCCTTTCGTCAATAACGAACCTACTCCGGACAGCTCGATGTTCTTCGGACGCCATAACCCCAACAAATACAGCGTTTCCATCGACCTGCAAAGCCCCGGCGGCAAAGATCTGGCCTGGAGATTAATTAAATGGGCGGATGTTATGACTGAATCCTTCTCCCCCGGCACCATGGAAAAATGGGGCTTCGGCTGGGAAGAAGTCAAAAAGGTCCGTCCGGATATCATTTATCTAAGCTCCAGCATGCAGGGCCGCGGCGGTCCTCATTCCAGCTATGCCGGCTACGGACAGAATGCCTGTAACTTCAGCGGTTTTTCTGAGATAAGCGGCTGGCCGGACCGGCTCGCTTCAGCTCCTTATGGCGCCTATACCGACTATGTCTGTGCCCGTTTAAGCGCTTTCGGTATTTTATCCGCCCTTATCCATAAGAGAAGAACCGGAGAGGGACAATATGTCGAACAATCCCAGTTCGAATCCTCTCTGCATTTTCTCCTGCCGGCTATCATGGACTATCACGTTAATAAAAATATCATGCATCGTGACGGTAACCGCACTCCTATCGCAGCACCTCACGGAGTTTACCAGTGCCAGGGCGACGACCGCTGGGTCGCCATCAGCGTCATGAATGAGGCTGAATGGCTTAAATTCTGTAACGCTATCGGCAATCCGGATTTGGCTAAACATCCCGACTACTGTAACCTGGCCTGTCGCAAGTCCCACGAGGATGCTCTGGACGCTCTGGTTAACCAGTGGACGCTGCAATATACCAACCAAGAAGTTGAAGATATTCTTCAAAAAGCCGGAGTACCTGCACATATCGTTTCCCGTCCTTCGGATGTTTACAACGATAAACAGCTGGAAGCCCGCAATTATTTTATCCCGCTTGAGCACCCCGTAATGGGAGTACAGAAATTCGAACCGCAGGGCGGTTTCATCATGTCCAAGACCCCGCGTGTCATAGACCGCCCCTCTCCCTGCGTCGGCGAGCATAACGAATATGTCTTTAAAGAACTGCTGGGTATGACCGACGATGAAATCGCCGACCACATTATCGACGGCTCCATCACTACTGAAATGCCCGGTCCTATGAATATCACCTTCTAACTTCTACCCCTAAATTGACAACCAGGCGGCTTAAAAGCCGCCTGGTTGTAGTAATCCGTTTTTTGGGGTTTTCCTACCGTCTTCACCGCCTGTTAACTGTAGTTGCCGCAATTCACCTGCAATCACTTTGCCTGTTGCTGTCTATCATGTTATTGTAAATTCTATAACCGGTTAAAGTTTTTATGTTTTGAATTAATCTTGGTATAATCATGATATTCACTCCCAAATTTTATTGCCGGCCGCCGATTACCGGCCTTGTGCAATCAAGGAGTTTAATATGTTGCAGGATATTTTAAAAATACTGGAAAAAGACTCCCGGGCTTCTATAAAGCAAATCGCCACTATCACCGGACTCAGCGAAAATGAAGTCAAACAGTCTATTAAAAAAGCTGAAGATGACCAGGTTATTCTGAAATATAAGACCATCATCGACTGGGACAAAATTGAGAATAACAACACCTTTGCTTTAATCGAAGTTAAAATAGCGCCGCAGCGCGATGTGGGTTTCGATTCAATAGCGGAGCGGATATACCGCTTCCCGCAGGCGCATTCCGTCTATCTTATCTCAGGAACTTACGACTTGCTGGTGATGGTAGCCGGCAAGACCATCCAGGAAGTCGCCAGATTTGTATCGCAAAAACTGGCGCCCATCGAGGGTGTACAGAGCACCGTCACTCATTTCATGCTTAAAAAATACAAGGAAGATGGGGAGATACTGGGTTCCAGGGATGAACTGAAAAGAGAGCCGTTTTTACCCTGATAAAACAGCCAATCCGGATTCAATTGATTCCTTCCCGGGTTATTAATAATATTAATCTCTCTGGAGAACGCAAATGAGCACTGTAGAACATAAAATTAATTCGCCGGTCTGCAAAACTGTCGCGGAGCTGCCGCCTTCCGGGATTCGCAAGTTTTTTGATTTGATATCTACGATGAAAGACGTAATCTCGCTTGGAGTGGGAGAACCTGACTATATCACTCCCTGGCATATTCGCGAGGCCGGTATCTATTCCCTGGAAAAAGGCTACACAATGTATACTTCCAACGCTGGCTTACCCGAATTGCGGGAAGCAGTTGCCGGATACCTGTCCAACCGCTACCAGGTCGTTTATGAGCCAGCCACAGAGGTCTTGATAACCACCGGTGTCAGCGAAGGTCTGGACCTGGTCATGCGCACCATTCTCAATCCGGGTGACGAGGTGATAATGGCTGACCCCTGTTATGTTTCCTATTCGGCCTGTGTTTGTCTTTCCGGAGGAGTGCCGGTCCAGGTACCCGTCAGATTTGAGGATAATTTTGAACTGAGAGCCGAGGATATCGCCCGCTTTATCACCCCCAAAACCAGAGCGATTCTACTGGGTTATCCGGCCAATCCGACCGGCGCCATGATATCCCGTGAAAAATTGCTACAAATCGCCCAACTGGCTAAAAAACATAACCTGCTGGTGGTCTCGGATGAAATCTACGCCCGGCTGGTTTACGGGACTGAAGAGCTGTGTTTCTCTGCACTGCCCGAAATGAGGGATTCTACCATTTTGCTGGGAGGTTTCTCCAAAGCCTATGCTATGACAGGCTGGCGGCTGGGCTATGCCTGCGGTAACCGAGAAATCATAGGTGCCATGACCAAGATCCATCAGTACACCATGCTGTGCGCTCCTATTATGGCCCAGAAAGCGGCCATCGAGGCCATCAGGAACGGCGACCCCTCGGTCAAAGAGATGGTGGAAGACTACGACCGCAGACGTAAATTGATGGTTAAGGGCTTTAATAACATCGGCTTGAAATGCTTCGAACCCAAGGGAGCTTTCTATGCCTTCCCTTCGATACAAACTACCGGTATGACATCAGAAGAATTCTCCGAGAAACTGCTTAAAGCTGAAAATGTGCTGGTAGTGCCGGGCACCGCCTTCGGCCGCAACGGCGAGGGTTATGTCAGGTGCTGCTATGCCACAGCTATGAATGAGATAGAAGAAGCTTTAATACGCATCAAACGCTTCCTGGCAAAACTGGCCTGATCTTCCGCCGGTTAGTCATATAAACCTCAATTCCGGCACAGCCTGAAGAATGAACAAAGGCTTATGAGTCTAGTGCTCTCATCTTTGCCCCAAGTGCGCAGAGACGGGGTACCGGCAGTCTTATCGGTAAGAGAGCTAAAACTTTTCAGAAGGAGCCGTTATGAAAATTAAATATTTTGCTCACTCTTCCTTTCTCATAACCGCCGATAACGGAACGAGGATAATTACCGACCCCTATCATCCGGCTAAAGATTTGAATTATAATATAGTTTCAGAGAGCGCCGATATCGTGACTGTCAGCCACGGACACATGGACCACAATTTCGTCGAGTCTGTAGACGGCGACCCTAAAGTACTTTCCAAAGCCGGAGAGCAATCCGTGAAAGGCATCCATATCAAGGCGATACCGACCTTTCACGACACTGAAAAAGGGAGCCGGCGCGGCCCCAACCTGATCTTTGTTTTTAGTTGTGACGGTCTTAACCTGTGCCACATGGGCGACCAGGGGCATTTGCTGTCTGCATCTCAGATAGCTCAGATCAAACCGGCCGACGTTTTGTTGATTCCGGTCGGAGGTTATTACACCATTGATGCCGGTGAGGCTGCCCGGATATCCGAAGACCTGGGTGCTAAAATAATTATTCCCATGCATTTCAAAACCGCCAAGTGCCAGTTGCCGATTGCCACAGTTGATGATTTTATCAGCCGCAAGAGCAACGTCAACCGTTTGCAAGGCAGTGAATATGAGATAAGCGCGGACAAACTGCCCACAGAACCGCAGATAATCGTTCTCAGTCCGGCTAACCTGTGAGACTTTCAGCTGTAATATATATTTACGCCCCGCTTTCCCAAATCTGAATTTTGTAGTAATATAGTAAAGGTTTGACTTTAGTAGGCAGTTATTTTGTTGCCATATTATCAGGAGGAATGCACCAGGATGGGCAGTACACTTAAATGGCGTAGAAAGAAGATGAGCAAAAAGCATCATAAAAGAGTGCTTAAGATGACCCGTGTCCAAAGAAGAAGAAAGTAAATCCAGCTTGATTCCGATTCAGGTTATTTAACCCGGACTATTTCCCGGTTTGTCACCAGAGTCCGCCTGAAAAATAGGGTTTATGAAAATGTATCAGGTTGTGACAAAAATAATAGCTACCAGATCAGGGGTTGCAAAGAACCTCTAGGCTGATTTTATCTTAATTTGCTAAAAAGCTCCGGAAATCCGGAGCTTTTTATTATACCCTGATTATGCTTTGTGCAACCCGCAGATACAGCCGCCTCAGTCAGCCGCCAGTTGTTGTAAACTGTTGAGGATACTGACCATTCCTTCGGTATCCAGCCCGCAATATTTGATTAAATCGGCACAAATACGCTGCTTATCCTCCGGAGTCACTCCTCCGAAGGCCATATTCAGAAAAGAGTTGCTGGCATCCTCGCCATTGGCAATGCCCAGGCTTTCATAGCCGGTCCCGGTCATAGCAGGCAGAACATGTTTGATGGAGGCACTGCCTTGCTGCTTGGGATTATAATAGCTGAATGACTGAAAGGGTTGCAGTAAATCAACCAGCCGCTCTCTGAGAGAGGTAATCCACTCCCTGTACTCTGGAAAGGCTTCAGCCAGCTCTTTTAGAACACCTTCCTCAAAAGCCTGATTGTAAGTGACTATACTGCCCTTCTCTGCGATATCGGCTTTTAAATGCTTTAAAAATTCAGGACGGGGATCACGGCTGTCATCTGCCAGAAAACCGTAATGCTCCAGCCCACGGCTGCCCCGGCCGATATGCAGGGAGTATTGAAAAGGAATTCTCTGATAGGGACGGGTACCGTCATATTGCGGGATAGCCGGATTGATTGTCTCAAAATCCAGAAAATGCAGAGGTTTCTCCAGTCCGTTTAAAAACTCTCTGACGGCATATTTATCCAGATAGGTCTCTCCCCTCAGCAGGCAGTCCCGCTGGATTTGCTGGGCGCGGCTCAGTTTATAGTCAACCGGTATATCCTTAATCCACAAAACACCGCTATGAAAAAGGTCGAAACATTTTTTACCGGCCCGGTAGAGCTGAAAAATATCGTTTTCCGGCAATTCCTGCCAGCAGATTTCCACGGGACAATCGTAAGGCTCAGAGCAATGCGTTCCCACCTTTATAGCAGGGCAGACCGCATCCTCCATGCGCTCCAGCATGATTTTTATCAGGTCGTTGAGGCCTTCCGATACCTCTTCAACCTGTTCTGAGATATCCTGGACGATAAAAAACTGTGCAGGATCGATTTTACCCTGCCTGACATACTGATTGTTGATATAGGCCAGATAGCATTTGGAGATCTTAAGCCCCTGCATTTGCAGCACTTTTTTCTGAAAAGCCACATCATAGGCATTTTCATCTTTTACCGAGGTGCCGCTTTTAACTTCAACAATATCCCACCGGTCTTCAAAGGCAGGTTTGAGAATATCCACCCTGCAATAAAGCCTGTCCGCGGTAAAGCCTGCCTCAAAAAGCGGTTTCCGTTCAGCCAGCAACTGCTGGGTCTTGCCCAGGTTGCCCAGAAAGCTATCGGATGCCACCTCCAGCCCGGCAGGATACAGTTTTTTAGCTAATTCACCTACCAGATGGCCCTGGTCGAAAAGTTGCTGTTTGGCTTCATCCGGCTGCGGGACTTTTTCAGGCGAATTGATCACCAGCCACAACAGTTTGAGGCACTGCAGTCCGTTTAAAAATTTGGATTTAGTCAGGAATTTACCAGCCATATCAATCTCCCTTCATGTTTACTCTAACCTTCTTTGGCGCTGTCTGCAAACCGAGCGTCAGCGTGATTCTACCGCTAAGCGGCGATTATATTTTTTAACACCGCTTATAACATGCTAAAATAGCAGTGACTTCATCAATAAACGGAGAGGGCGATCTTGCTGAAAGAGTTACGCGTTAGAAACCTGGGCATTATCTCTGATATTGATTGGCAACTGGACTCCGGACTGAATGTCATTACCGGCGAAACCGGGGCCGGTAAATCACTGATTATAGATGCCGTCGAGGTACTGCTGAACGGTTCTATTCAGGAAGATGTGATTCGTAGCGGCTGTGATGAGGCGCAGGTAGAAGGCATCTTCGAACTGTATCCGGCGGAACGCTTTGCCTCCTTAAAGCAATTTTTAGCTGAAAAAGACCTCGAATATGAAGACGGACTGCTGGCAATTAACTGCCAGGTCAAACGGGGCCGTCCTTCCCAGGTGCGTATCAATGGCCAAATTGTTACCAGAACTGTTTTGCGCCAAATCGGTAGATATCTGGTAGATATACACGGGCAAAGCCAACATCTTTCTCTGCTGGATGATAAAAAACATCTGGACTTTCTGGATGCTTTCGGCAAAATAAGTCCGGAAAGGTCGGTTTTCACTTCTTTAATCACTGATTTAAATAATCTGCGGCATGAGTTGCGCAGCCTGCTGGATAACCGGGAAGCTGCCCTTAAACAGCAGGAATTTCTTAAATACCAGATCGATGAAATCCAGAAAGCCGGACTACAGGAAGGTGAAGATGAGGAACTGGAGAAAGAGCGGCATCTGATTGCCCATGCTGAAAAGCTCAGAGAATATGCCTCACAAGTCGACCGGATACTCAATCCGTCCGGCGGACAGGAGTGGAATAACCCGGTACTGACCAGTTTGCATCAGGCTATGCAGGCCTTTAAAAAATTAGTTGACCTCGACTCCTCCCTGTCAGCCGGCTATGAAAATCTGGAAAAAGCATTTTATACCATTGAGGAATGCTCAAGAGACCTTCAGGCCTACCTTGAAAATTTGAATTTCGACCCCGTCCGTCTGGAAGAAATTGAAAACCGCCTGGAGCTTTTGCATAACCTTAAAAGGAAATTCGGCACCGGCATCGCCGGGATAATAGCCTATCAGGCAAAAGCCGCCGGCGAATTGGCCGACCTGAATCAGTCACAGGACAAACAATTTGAACTGGAACGAAAACTGAAAGAGACCTCCGTGAAGGCCGGGAAACTGGGCCTGCAGATTTCAGCCCAACGCAGTCAGGCGGCTGCCGGATTATCTGCAGCTGTAAAAAGAGAACTGCAGGAGCTTGAAATGGCCGACATGGACTTCCAAATCCAGATATCGCAAAGAACTGCGGACGAGGGACTGCCCGGTGAGAACGGGCAAAGCTGGGCATATACTGAAACAGGCCTTGATACGGTTGAATTTATGGTCTCAACCAACCCCGGGGAACCACTGAAACCGCTGGCCAAAATAGCCTCTACCGGTGAACTATCACGATTCACCCTGGCGCTTAAAGAAGCTCTGGCGGCGGAAGATAATATACCTGTGCTGATCTTCGATGAAATCGATATCGGTATCGGTGGACGCAGCGGCGATATAATAGGTAAAAAATTATGGGAATTAGCCCAACATCACCAGGTGATTTGTGTTACCCATCTGCCGCAGATAGCCGCTTTTGCCGATGCCCATTACTTTGTCAAAAAACAGACCGACGGCGACCGTATGCTCAGCTCTTTGCAGCATCTGGATGATTCGGCACGTCTCAAAGAGATAGCGCTCATGCTTTCCGGCAACGGGTATTCCGACAATACCCTGAACAGCGCCGCCGA
>DAOUFH010000062.1:0-3002 GCA_034429955.1 Dehalococcoidales bacterium | reverse complement strand
GCATAGCCGACATGATAAAAACCACCAGCGAACCCCTTTTCTGGGCCCAGTTCATAAAACGCGAACTGACCTTTTTGGAAGCCTGCTGGTCGAGGGTATATTTATTCAAACCAGGCAGAAAATGGCCTCCGCCCCGGCCGGCTAAAAACACCAGAGTGCCGCCCACTCCGGCCCCGGTGCCGGCTACCACCCCCAGCAGCCAGGGATAAGTGACACGAGCACCCAGCACAAATGTCAAAGCCAGATAGGAAATTGGCGTGGGGATACTGCTGCCGGCAATCAGAGCGATTATAAAAGCACCCAGATAACCGTACTGCTGTAGTTTGGCTATCTCATCCCAGTAGACAATAATAAGCCAGATGGAGAGAGCGGTAGTAACTACAAAAATACTTGTTAGCAGAATATATTTCTGTCGAGAAGTTATTTTGAATCCCTCCATCCGGCAAATGGTCGATGACCCTGCAATGTTTATTCAGTTTTTTTACTGAATACCAGTTCATCGTCAACTAAATCAACGACGATCGTATCACCCTCCTTGTACTCACCTGCAAGTATGCGGCTTGAAAGCGGATTTTCTACCTGTTTTTCAATAGCGCGTCTCAGAGGCCGAGCACCGTAGACCGGATCATAACCGGCATCCGCCAGCCAGACCTTGGCTGATTTAGTCAACTCAAGCTTTAGTTTACGCTCTGCCAGCCGTTTCTGCAAGTCTTTAATCATCAGTTCGACTATCGAACCGATTTGTTCGCGGTTGAGCTCATGGAAGACGATTATATCATCCAGACGGTTAATGAATTCAGGCCGGAAAGTCTTGCGGACTTCATTCATCACCTGCTCCTTCATGTTCTCATAGCTGCGCTTCTGTTCCTTGGTAGCCGTTTTGGGAGCGGCAAAGCCGATCGGGCCTTCCCGTTTGATATGCTCCACACCGGCGTTACTGGTCATTATGATAACTGTATTTTTAAAATCAACCGTATGCCCCTGACCGTCGGTCAAACGCCCGTCATCCAGCACCTGCAACAAAGAGTTAAAGACCTCGGGATGAGCTTTTTCAATTTCATCCAGCAGGATGACGCGATAGGGACGGCGCCGTACCGCTTCGGTCAGCTGACCACCCTCTTCATAACCGACGTAGCCGGGAGGCGCCCCGATCAGTCGTGAGACTGTGTGCTTTTCCTGGTATTCCGACATATCGAGACGGACCATAGCCGTTTCATCGTCGAAGAGGAACCAGGCCAGGCTGCGGGCCAGTTCGGTCTTACCTACACCGGTAGGACCCAGGAACATGAAACTGCCGATGGGGCGTTTGGGATCTTTCAAGCCGGCCCGGCTGCGCCGGATGGCTTCGGCAACAGCTGTCACCGCTTCTTCCTGATCGATCATGCGCTCATGGATGCGGTCTTCCATATGTACCAGCTTTTGAGATTCGCCCTCCATCATTTGAGAAACCGGAACGCCGGTCCACTTGGAGATTAACTGAGCGATATCCTCCTCATCCACAGTTTCATCTATCTTGGCTTTTTTGAGCCAGTCAGCCTTGGCGCTCTTATATTCGTTTTCCAGCTTGAGACGTTCCGCCTTGATTTTAGCGGCTTGCTCATAGTCATTGCGCTGTGAAGCAGCTTCTTCTTCATCGGTCATCTGCTTCAGCTTCAACTCCAATGCCTTAACCTCAGGAGGAGCGCTTTCCCGGTCGATACGGATTTTGCTGGCTGCCTCATCGATCAGGTCGATAGCCTTGTCCGGCAAATGCCGTTCGGTAATATAACGCTGGCTGAGTTTGACCGCTGCTTCCACGGCGGCATCGGATATAGCCACCTTATGATGAGCCTCGTAACGCGGCTTCAAACCTTTAAGAATCTGAATAGCCTGGTCGACCGTCGGTTCGCCGACAAAGACCGGCTGGAAGCGGCGCTCCAGCGCCTTATCCTTTTCAATATGTTTACGGTATTCATCCAGCGTGGTAGCACCGATGGTCTGCAACTCACCCCGGGCCAGGGCCGGTTTGAGCATATTGCTGGCATCCATAGCACCCTCGGCCGCTCCGGCGCCCACCACGGTATGAATTTCATCAATGAAGAGAATTACTTCGCCCTTAGCGTTTTTAACCTCATCGATAACCGCTTTCAAACGTTCCTCGAATTCGCCGCGGAATTTACTGCCGGCCACCAGTGAACCCATATCCAGGGCCGCCACCTTACGATTTTTCAAGGAATCAGGCACATCGTCAGCCACGATTTTCTGGGCCAAACCCTCCGCAATAGCGGTCTTGCCGACGCCTGCTTCACCCACAATAACGGGGTTATTCTTGGTACGGCGGGAAAGGATCTGCATGACCCGCTTGATTTCCTCTTCGCGTCCGATAACCGGATCAAGCTTACCCTGACGGGCCAGTTCGGTCAGGTCACGGCTGTATTTTTCCAGCGAGCGGTATTTGCTTTCCGCCCGGGCATCGGTCACCCGGTGTCCGCCGCGGATATCCTTGATAGCTTGCAGCAGCTTTTCCCGGTCTATACCGGCAGAGCGCAGGATATTACCGGCTTCACCCTTGGTATCAGCCGATATAACCACAAAAAGATGTTCGGTACCGATCAATTCATCACCCATCCGCTTGACTTCGGCTTCGACGTTCTGGAACAGCTCCTGTATACGCGGAGTAGCATATATCTGACCGGTCTCATAGGTGATTTTGGGCATGCGCTGAAGGACTTCGTTCACCCTCTGACGGACGGTATCTATATTAACATTAAGATGTTTGAATAAATCTATGATAGGCCCCTGCTCCTGCTGCAAAAGGGCCATCAGGATATGCTCGATATCCCATTGATTATGCTTTAAAGTCCTGACCAGTTCCTGAGAAGAATTCAAGACTTCCTGGGCTTGTTCTGTAAATCTTTCCTGACGCATTAGTCGCCTCCTTTCAAGCGTTTCAGCTCCTCTTCCAATTCCTGAACCTGGTTCTGCAGCTTGGCAATCTGCTGGGCCATGCGCAGGATCACCTC
>DAOUFH010000061.1:0-8439 GCA_034429955.1 Dehalococcoidales bacterium | reverse complement strand
CCACTCCAGTTCATCAGACCAGCATCTGGGACAAATAACCTGGGGAGGATAGGCGATATGCCCGCATTTGGTGCAGCGGGTAGTGGTCCATTTGCCCGCCCGCAGATTATCATAAAATTTGGATATCCGGTTAAATTCCGGAGCCTCCAGAGGCCACATATCCATTTCACCCATATATTTGCCTTCCAGAGCCGGAATACCCACTATTTGAGCTGTTTGTAATTCTGCCATCTTTTTCTCCTTATTCTTTGATCGTAACCGTTACAAACCGGAGTCTACTTGACCGGCTCTGTGCCGTAAATTACTACGGTATGCTGAGCGCAAACACCGCTCAGATTATGGGCCAGACCGAATTTGGCATCCTTGACCTGATTGATAGCCCTGCCCTGCAATTGCCGGCAGATTTCCAGGGACTGGCGGGCACCTGACGCGCCGAAAGGATGACCTACGCTCAGCAGGCCCCCGTCGGTATTGGTGGGAATTTTGCCGTCGAGTTGAATAGCACCGGAAGCCACGAAAGCACCACCCTCACCTTTGGGGCAGAAGCCCAGTTCCTCAAGCTCGATAATCTCGGAGATGGTAAAACAGTCGTGGGTCTGGGCTACATCGATATCTTTGGGAGTCAACCGGGCATTTTTAAAAGCGACTTCGCCGGCCTGTTTCAAATGGGGCCACTCAGCCAGGGTTTCACCTGGCCAGCCGGCCGACATACTGTGAGTAGCCGTTTGACCGGTGCCGCGGATATAGACCGGTTTACGATTGGTCATCGCTTTGGCCCTTTCTTCGGAAGCGATAATGACCGCCGAAGCGCCGTCGGACAGCGGGCAGCAATCATACAGAGTAAACGGGTCGGCGATGACTCTGGCGCCCAGGGCTTCCTCCATGGTCAGATTCTTACCGTAGAACTGGGCTTTGGTATTGTTGGCCCCGTAGTTATAGTTGGTCACCGAGACATGCGCCATCTGTTCCTTGGTAGTGCCGTATCTTTTCATGTGAGCGTGGGCTATCATGGCGAAGAAAGGAGGCGGGACTCCCAGACCCATGCCGGAATCCCAGTCATGATCGTTGACCATCAATTGGGTGTAGTTGGTCTCCCATCTCTGCGGCATGTAGACCTTCTCGCCGCCGGTCACCAGCACTACCTCGGCCGTGCCGCTTTCAATCAGTCCTTTAGCCAGGATAATAGCGGTGTTGGAGCCTGAACAGAGCGTATCCACCCGCACGCAGATAGAGGTAGGGCTTAAACCCAGCCTGTGAACAACCAGGGGAGCTGTGTTCAGAGCGTTGGAATGTCGGCCCGCCATCGTGGTGGCTACAATCAGGCCGTCGATATCCGCAGGCTTCAAGCCGGGGATATCATCTGCCGCAGCCCTGGCCGCTTCCTGAATCAGGTCCAGGAAAGTGGCCTGTCTGACGCCGATTTTGCTGTAACCGCCACCGACAATACAGGCATTTTTTTTAGTCAGCATATGGTCGTCTCCTTGTTTTAGATTTTTTCTCTCATAAAAATTTCATCAGGTATAATGGGGGCTACAGGACGCCCTCACTGGAAAGTTCATCGATCTTCTCTTCGGAATAACCCAGAATATCGGCCAAGACATCATGGTTTGATTCTCCCAGTATCGGAGCGGGATAGCTGATATAGCCGGGAGTCCTGGACAGCTTGAACAGCGAGCCAGGCACCTTGACCTTGCCGGAGAGAGCCTGCTCTACTTCGATAATCATGTTACGGCTGATCAGCTGCGGATCGTTACAGACTTCATCGAAGGTGGGCAGCCTGGTACAGGGCACATCGGACCTTTTCAGCAAGGTACAGACCTCCTCAGTGGTCATAGTGCTGGTCCAATCCGTAATCAATTTATCTATCTCGCTGCGCAGTTTGACGCGAGTATTCTGGTTTTCTCCGTAGGGTGTATTAATTAAATCGGCCCGGCCCATTGCGGTATACAGGCGATGCACCTGAGAGAGCACGCCGGCCGAGATGAAAACGCGGCCGTCTTTAGTGGGATACAGATTGCTGGGAATCATAGCCGAATGACCGTTACCCAGTCTGGGCGGAACCCGGCCCTGCAGGAAATAATAGGGGGAAAACTCGATGGAGGAGAGCAGCCAGATGGATTCCTGCATGGAGATGTCGATAACCTGACCTTCACCGGTCCGCTGTTTGTGATACAGGGCCGCCAGAATAGACAGCGCGCAAAAAAGGCCGGAAGAGAAATCGGCGATTGAAACGCCACAGCGGGTGGGCGTATCCGGGAACCCGGTCACGGCGGTCATGCCGCCCATGGCCTGGGCTACCGGATCAAAACCGGGATAGTCGCGTTTGGGTCCGGTCTGCCCGTAGGCGGATATCGAGGCATAAATCAGGCCGGGATTCAGAGTACAGACCGACCGGCTGTCCAGCCCTAATTTATCCATTGTGCCGGGACTGAAATTTTCCAACAGCACATCGACCTTTTTGATTAAGTCCAGGATGACTTCGCGGCCCTGGTTTTTCTTCAAATCGACGGTGATGCTTTTCTTGCCGCGATTTAAAATAATATAAGCTCCGCCTTCATCTCCCTCTGTATGCGGTACATCTTTCCGCGTCAAATCACCTGAACCCGGCCTCTCAACTTTGATAATATCCGCACCCAAATCCCTCAACAGCAGGGTGCAAAAAGGGCCTGAATAGACCTGAGTAAAATCCAGGACTTTGATACCATCCAAAACACCAGCCATATGCACCTCCTGATCAGCGCAGTCAGAATTATCATAAATTTTTGATTTATTCTAATTTAGACCGTTAACTTGGGATGATCTTCCACCAGGTATTGCATAAAAGGAGGTTTATAGGAAATGCCCAGTAAATAGCGAGCCCGCGCCAGCAATCTTTCCAGCAAAGCCGTCAGATTCTGTTTTTCAGCCTGCGAGAGGACGCTAAAAACACTTTCCAGGGAATCGAAAGTCAGGCTTTGATACAGCTTGCGTCCGGTTTTGGTGATTAAAATGCGCGAGCGTTTTTCACCTTCATTTTTCTCCCGTGAGACCAGGCCCAACCCGGTCATGCCCTTCAGCAAAGAGGAAATGGAATGCTGGCGTCGCATGGTCAGGTTTTCCAGTTCCCGGGAAGTGACGATTTCATTGTTTTTGGATGTGATATGCAGGATCGAGGTCTGTTCGATGGTGAGTCCAAACCTGGCCAGTTCCAGACTGCGCAGGCGGGAGATGGCAAAACGGGTGCGGTCCAGCAGTACCCAGCTGTCATGCAGGAAGCTATGAGAATCTCCGCAGCGGGCTGAATCCTCAGGCAAGCCCAGCAGCGTGCGGGCACGTCTCAGCAGCAGGATCATGATATTGTTCAAAAGCTGCCATTCTGCTCCATTTAAAGCGGCAAAGGATTCCTTGAGAGAGGCGGCGGTAGTCTTTTGATAGGTCGTCAAACCATAGGGTGTCATGACTATTTTCAAGCGCTTGCTGGCCGGACTTTTTATCTTTTGCAATAGTCCGGCCGCTGCCATGCCCGCAGACAGAACCGATATGGAATGGTGCTGACGCATGGTGCAAGATTCCAGTTCAGCCGAGGTGGCGGTGAGGTTTTCCGCAGTGGAAAGGAAATATAAAAGCGAAGCCTGTTCTATAGTCAAACCGTATACGGCCAGTTCAAGCTCTCTCAATCTGGACACAGCGAAGCCGGTGCGGTCAAGCAGCGACCACACTTCCCGGGCCGCCAGTGATGAGATTTCATGCTTAATCATAACCTGCTCCGGAAGGTCAGCCCATTCCACCGTCCATCAAGAGAGTTTGTCCGATAAAGTTATCAGCAGCTGCAGAGACCAGATAAGCCGCCAGTTCGCCGACCTGCTGAGGCGTGGTAGTCCGGCCGGTCGGAATAGCCGGCAAGGCCCGCTGGATCTCATGTTCAGGGAAACCGGCAGTCTTTAAAAAATTGGTATCTCCCAGGCCGGGTGCGATGCAATTGATGTGCACGCCCTCCCTGGTGACTTCCCTGGCCAGTCCTTTAGTAAAAGCTATCACGGCCGCTTTGGAAGCTCCGTATTGAACGCAGCCCGGCATACCGCTGAAACCGGCCCCGGACGCAATATTGATGATCCGTCCGTATTTCTGCTGCAACATCTGCGGCAAAACAGCTTTGGTCACATTAAAAACGCCATACACATTGAGATTGAAAACAATCGACCAGTTCTCTTCGGGAGTGTCCACAAAGGGCATTTTCCGAGTCGCCCGGCCGGCATTATTAACCAGAATATCGATGTGCCCGAATTCCTGCAAGGCTTTTGCCACCATAGCTTTGACTTCAGTGACGCTGGTAATATCAGCTTGAATCGCCAGTGCGCGGCAGCCCAGTGCTTCGACTGCGGCCGCAGTCGAAGCAGCGCCTTCAGCCTCAATATCATTGACGATAATATCACAGCCGCGGCGGGCCAGGGATAAAGCAATGCCTTTGCCGAATCCGACTTGACTGCCCGCTCCGGTAATCAGAGCAACTTTGCCTTGAAATTCACGATCCATATTGAACAAACTCCGCATTGTATTTCCGCATCAGACAGAGTTAATCTCAGATCAAGGACAGGTTAAGGGGGGAAAATATTCCCGTTGTACAACTCAAGTCGTCTTATCAAGCAGAAGGTTTTGACTGGTCTTTATTGAAGGAGATGATACCGTATGAAATTTAGATCATTATAGATTATCACTATATGGTTGTCAATATCGATATCATAATGGACTGAGATAAAGACCGCAGACCGGCTATCTCAGCATCTTGAGCATATTGGGGTTCAATTTGCCCTTCATCCCCATCTTCATCAATTTCTGCATCTGACGGAACTGGTTTAAAAGCTGGTTAATGTCCTGAGTCTGGGTGCCGCTGCCGGCGGCGATGCGGCGTTTACGGCTACCGTCGATGTTATTGGGATTGCGTCTTTCCCAGGGGGTCATAGATAATATGATAGCTTCCACTTTTTTAAGCTGTTCTTCCTGCTGATGGTCGTCGATCCGGTTGGCGACTTTGGAGAGTCCGGGTATCATGGAGACGATATTGTTGATAGAGCCCATCTTTCTGATCTCTTTGAGATTGCCCAGGAAGTCATCCAGGTCATAGGTGGACTTCTCCATTTTCTTTTGCATCTCAGCGGCTTTTTTCTTATCGAAGGCTTCTTCGGCTTTTTCGATAAGCGTCAGCATATCGCCCATACCCAGGATGCGGGAGGCCAGACGATCCGGATAAAAAGGCTCCAGCTGGTCCAGTTTTTCACCGACACCGATATATTTAATCGGCACGTTAGCCACCCAGCGGATGGAGAGCGCGGCGCCGCCGCGGGCGTCGCCATCCAGCTTGGTTAAAATCAAACCGGTGAGATTGACTTTGGCATTGAACTCTTCAGCCACTCTGACCGCATCCTGACCTGTCATCGAATCGACTACCAGCATAATTTCGTTGGGAGATGTGGCCTTTTTGATCTGATCCAACTCGCCCATTAATTCTTCATCGATATGCAGACGACCGGCAGTATCCAGAATAACCCAGCTCAGGGCGGACTGATGAGCTTTAGTAACCGCATGGGCACAAATATCTCTGACCTTTACAGACGGGTCCTCGCTGTACACCGGGATTTCCAGCTGTTTGCCCAGGGTTATTAATTGTTGAATAGCAGCCGGACGGCGGGTATCCGCTGCTACCAGCAGCGGGCTTTGTCCGGAACGTTTGAGATTTAGAGCCAGTTTGGCGGCGGTGGTAGTCTTACCCGAACCCTGCAAACCGACCAGCATTATCACTGAAGGCGGATGAGCGGCAGGACTCAGCTTGCTCTGTCCTCCTCCCAGCATGGCGGTCAATTCTTCATTGACTATCTTGATTATCTGCTGGCCGGGAGTCAGGCTTTCCAGCACTGCACTGCCGACAGAACGCTCGCGGACCTTGGCCACGAACTCTTTGACCACTTTAAAATTGACATCGGCTTCCAGCAAAGCCAGCCGGATTTCGCGCATGGCATCATCGACATCATTCTCCGTCAATTTGCCGCGGTTACCCAGCCGGCTGAAAATTTTACCCAGTTTCTCGGTTAAAGACTCAAACATCGGCGTACCCTTTGTATTATAGTCGGCGAATCGCAGTCCGCTTCTTTAAATATAACACAACCGGACATTATAGTTTGATTCTATGGCCGTCTATGATATGATATTTGCCCAGATACTGGGTCTGCAGGAATATCTTGTTGAAAGAGGGCGTGCCGGCCAATTCAATATAATGAATACGTTTGGCGATGGCCTTTTCATTTTCACGTTTTTTAACCGAAAGTAAGGACTGGCGGGCTCCCAGTCCAGCCGCGTTACCAACCTGTTTAAATCTTTCCAGAGGCAGTACCGGCAGCATGCCCAGCATGATGGCATTGGCCACATCGATATAGGTGCCGAAGGCTCCTGCGATAAAGACCTGCTTAATTTCCTCTTCCCGGCAGCCGGCTGTATCCAGCAGTACCTGAATGCCGGCCCGGATGGCGCCCTTACCGAGCTGCACTTCACGGATATCTTTCTGGCTAATCACCACGTCGGGGTTAGCGCCGTTGCCCGGATACAGCACAAATTCCCGGCTGTCCTTGTTCATCCGCACTGCGGGATGGTCGGCTTTCATCCGTCCGCTCTCATCCAGCACTCCGGCTTCATAAAGCTGGGATATAGAATCGATTATACCTGAGCCGCAGATACCGATAGGGACGGAGTCCTCAATCGTCTTGTACTGCACATTATTATCCTCTATCCTCATGCGCTCGATAGCTCCGGAGGCGGCCCGCATACCGCAGCTGATGTGCCCGCCTTCAAAAGCCGGTCCGGAAGCACAGGAAGCACTGTAAATAGAGTCGTTATAAATCAATGAGACCTCGGTATTGGTACCGATATCGATCGCCAGGGTGGTCTCCTTCAAATTCAAGGCATCTACCGCCACCAGCATGGCAACATGGTCAGCACCCACGAAACCGGCTATATTAGGCATCACATGGACGTACGCACCGGGCGCAATCTTGAGTCCGATATCCCTGGCTTTGACGTCCAGTGCTTCCTGAACCGAGGCGTTAAAGGGCGGATAACACAGCGGATACACCGGCAGGCGCATGAACAGATGATGGATGGCGGTGTTGCCCACAATGGAGGCATCCACTATATCGGTGGCCGTTACTTTGGCTTCGGCGCACAGTTCAGCAGTAAGCTGGTTAAGCCCGTCTATCACCGCTTTCTGCAACAACAAGGCTTCTTCCTGTGACTTGAGGGCATGATGAATACGACTGGTGATATCTTCACCATAGCTTATCTGTGGATTCATGATGCCCTTGCTGGCCAGGGTTTGCGCCGATTCCAGGTCCAGCAGATAACCGGCGATTTTGGTCGTGCCGACATCCACCGCCAGACCCAGCAGACGGCCTTTATCATTGAGGTTTATAATCTCATTTTCGCGCACAAAAGCAGTGGTCGTCCAACCCGAATCGCGAATTTTCAATGAAAGACTGCGCTGGACATCGATATCCACCGCGGTACAACAGAAACCATGTTCTTTTTCCAGTGCTTCGATTACCCGGGTGGAATCGGAACGCAGGTCTTTAAAGCTGGGCTCGCTCATTTTTATTCTGAAGCTCTGCACCGCCGGCGAGGTTGCCGTCGGCACGTAATGGCTCTCGACCTGCATACGCTGCAGAGTCGTCAGCGATTCCGGCGGTACATGTATGGTCAAATCGCTTTTGGGTAAAGTCAGGCAGGCTAACCGCCAGCCGTCTTTTATCTGTTCGGGAGTGAAAAAATCAGTCTCGGTTGAAGTAGGCTCATTGACCTCGCCTTGCATAATGCGGATCTTGCAGGCTTTGCACTTGCCGAAACCTCCGCAGATGCTGACCAGTCCTACCCCCAGGTAACGGGCATCTTCCAGTAGATTTTTCTCGGGGGGACATTCACCTCTGCGGCCAATAGGTTCGAATTCAATCATATAAGGCATGCGGCACCTCTTAAAACAGCGTTATTTATATTATAAACGTCACACGAGTAGAAAGACCTAAAAATGTGCTCAAATCCTGCCTGTTTTTTTATAGTTTAGCGGCTGATCGTACAGAGTACAAATCAAGAGTCGCGACTACAAGGTCAAGTTCGTGGTTTTCTGACCTTAGGAGTAAATGAAAAAGGAAGGCCGGTTCGGCCTTCCTTTGCGGTATCAAAAATATAAATTTACGAGGTCTTTATTTAACACCCATCCATTCTTTACACAGAGTGACGCAGGCCACGGCATCCGGTCTGTAAGCATCAGCACCGGTGTATTTTCTCACTTCTTCGTCTATCTGGCCGCCGCCGATCACTATCTTGACTCCGTCTCTCAGTCCAGCCTCTTTGATGGCGTCGATGGTCTCTTTCATCGAATCAAAGGCCAGTGTCAGGAAGCCGCTCAGTCCAACAATCTCG
>DAOUFH010000060.1:0-2537 GCA_034429955.1 Dehalococcoidales bacterium | reverse complement strand
GTATCGTCGCTGGTGCCGTCTCCAACCAGGGCGGTGCCTTTAAAATCGGGAGGCAGACGGCGGAAGCTGTAATCATCGGTATCCAGCATGGTGATCTCATGTCCGTCGGCGTCCAGCATAGCCGCCAGCTGAGCGCCGGTGCGACCGCAGCCCATGATTAATATTTTCATACCGCCACCTGTTCTTGCTTATATTGTGAATATAAAATCACATGGCAGGGTGCGTTCTTCAAAACATAAGGTACGATGTTGCCCAGATTGAACTGGCCGAATCTGGTCTTGTAGCTGATGCCCATCAGTATCAAATCAATTTTCCGTTCGACTGCTTCATCGATGATAGTAGGTGCTACTTCCCGGGCTTGCAGTAAATCAGTCTGCAACTCCAGGTCTTCTTCTTCAGCTATCCGGGTCATCCGGTCCAGCAGTTCCTCGGCTCGTCTGGTCTCGGACTCGATTTCAGCCTCAAGGGGAAGGGCGCGTTTAATGGTGATAACATACATTGCATACAACTTGCTTTTGTGTTTTTTAGCGATACAGCAAGCTGTGCGCATTGTTTCATCGTCGGCGTCCGTGCCGGTGACCGGTACCAGAACACGATGAAAGACCACAGTTTTGGGCGTTTCACTCATAACTATCGTAGTATTATAGGTTATTGCGGCGCTATATTCAATCGGCAGAAGATACAAATTATGGCATTTACAGGGAGAAAATAGTCTTCTGGTTTACATAAAACACTACCAACCAGGGGCCTATCCGGCATCATGGTGCTTTTTCTTTACATAAACTATATAAAGAATGATGCCAATCGCCATCCAGCTAATACCGACGAGGCGGGAATAGGGCTGAGAGATATTGATAACCACCCAGATAACCGTTGTAAACAGCAGACCCAGTATGGCGGTAATAGGCAGTTCGAAACGCTTGATTTTGATATTCCAGCCCAGCTTGAAAGGCCGGGGCAAATCGGGTTCCCTGATACGCAAGGCCAGTATGGAAGCGTGGGAAAACATGAAGGCCAGCAATGAACCGAAGGCATAGAGGGAGCCCACATTTGCGAAGACCACCGGAGAAAAGAAACCCGGCACCAGTATCAGCATACCCAGGGTACCGAATACCAGGATAGAGACGAAAGGAGTTTGAAACCTGGGATGGATGCGGCTGAAAATTTTGGGTGTAAGCCCTCGCTGTCCCAGGGAGAACCCCAGACGTGAGATGCCGATCAGTCCGGCATTGGTGGCTATCAGCAGGATGCTGGCCGCCAGTACCGCTACCAGGGGTTTCAGTATTTGCGCCAGTAACTGGACAGGAATATGGGCGGCGATACCGGCCACCGGGTCGCGTGACCAGGTAGACCCCAGTTCCTGGGGCGACATGGACAGGAATGATACCAGCGAGATGCCGGTGAAGATCGCCAGTACCGCGAAAATCATCATGATGATGGCGCGGGGTACCCGTTTCTCGGCCAGGCGGGTCTCTTCAGCCAGTTGGGAGGCCGTCTCTATTCCGGTATAAGCGATTGAGGCCAGTGCGATACCCAGGATGAGATTTTCCGGGGCCGGCCAGTTATCCACAATACGGCTGATCATGGTCTGCGGGTCATAAAGCAGGATAAAGCCGATGACCACCAGCGTGATTTGCGTGACTATGTCCAGGACTGCCGCTCCGATATTGATAAGCGAGGTTTCTTTAACGCCTATGATATTGACTACCATCAGGAAGGCGATGATGCCCATGGAGACCAGCGTAGAGATGAATTGAGAGTCCTTGAGCGGTTCCCAGAAAAGTCCCAGGTAGGGCGGAATAGTGAAGGCCGACATGGAAATGGTGGCAATATAGCTGAGCAGCAGCGCCCAGCCGGCGGCAAAACCGAAACCGCGGTTGAAACCGCGTATGGCGAAAGCCGCCGAGCCACCCGCTTCGGGCAGCATGGAAGTGCCTTCGGCATAGGTCAAAGCTGTAAAAATAAAGAGAATTCCGGCGATGCCCAGAGCGACCGGTGTCGCTCCAACCGCGGCCATAGCGACTATTCCCAGAGCATAATAGATGGATGAGCCGACGTTGCCGTAGCCCGCACTGAAAACAGCTGCTACTCCGAGTACCCTTTTCAGCCTTAATCCCTTAATACGCCGCGGGTGAATAATACGGTCGCCGATTCTGGGCTGCCATTCTTTATTGTTTTTCATCAGTTATCTGATAGTTGAACCGGGACAATTAGGATAGTTCTCTACCAATTTCCATAATATACCATAATAATGTTACGTTGCTGTAAAATACACAAAAAATAAGAGCTTGAATTTTCAAGCTCTTATTTTTTATCAAGTAAAGGTTCAGGCCCGTAAATAATGGTCTATATCGGCGGCTGCCCGTTTACCGGCGCCCATAGCGCTGATAACAGTAGCGGAGCCGGTTACGATATCTCCGCCAGCCCAGACCCCGGCTTTGCGGGTACGGCCGGTGGCTTCATCGGTTACCACCGTGCCGTGAGAGGTGGTCTCCAGTCCTGCTGTAGTGGCGGCTATCAGCGGGTTGGGAGTGGTA
>DAOUFH010000059.1:0-2620 GCA_034429955.1 Dehalococcoidales bacterium | reverse complement strand
ACAGAGATGAGAAGGCGGATTACTGCCTGAGACGGAACCGGCAGAGTTTATTTGACAAAGACAGTTTCGCCGGTCTGGTTGGTATCGTAACCACCCATCTCGTTGACTACTTTTTTAAATTCTTCACTCTGTACTATTTCTATCAAGGCCGCGAAGGTGGGACTGTTATAATTCTTGATGGGAATTACCAGGTCGAAGCGTTCTTTAGTGGCCGGGATAAAGTCCAGGTTACACGAATTGGCTGCTGCCTGGATGCCCAGACCTACATCGGCGTCGCCATGTACAATACTCATAGCGACTGCCAGATGGGTATCCAGTTCGTTCATATAACCCTTAATATTATTGGGTTTTATCCCGAGTTCACGCAGTTTGTAGTCCAGCCAGACCCTGGTGCCGGAGCCTTTCTGACGGTTGACAAAGGTGATATCCGGACGCTTGAGGTCCTCCAGACTGTGAATGTTCTTGGGATTTCCCCGGGTTACCATAAAGCCCTGGGTGCGATCGGCCAGATGCACTACCGCCACTTCCATCCCTTGCAGGGTATGCTTGATGTGAGGGTAGTTATATTCCCCGGTCTCCTCGTCCAGCAGATGGATGCCAGCCATATCGGCATTGCCTTCCTGGATCGCCAGCAGGCCGCCCAGACTGCCTGCGGCGGTCATCTGAATACTGACATCCGGATTTTTATATTTTATGCGGCTCACCAGCAGGTCCAGGGCCAGGTCATTGCTGCCTACGATGCGCATAATCTTCTGCAGATTATGTGGCTTTTCCGAATCGGCAGTTTCAGACGTATCGCGCTGTATTCTCCAGCGGGCCAGCTGTAAAGTGAAAGCCGCCTCCAGTTCTTCAGGAGTATAACCCTGACTGAGTGTTTCCAGCACCATACCGTTGACAATGTTGACCAGGAGGCTCTGGCGCAGAGGTTTACGCTGGGGACTATCGGCGTCACCCATTACAACGGTGCCGCGCCGCCGGCTGGCACCCAGAATGCCCTCCTGTTCCAGTTCCTGATAAGCTCGTGCCACAGTGGCCGGATTGATGCGGAGATTACTGGCTAATTCTCTGACAGTCGGCATGCGTTCGCCCGGTTTCAGCTGGTAGCTGGCTACCATATGTTTGACCTGATCGATAATTTGCTTGTAAATCGGTTGATTCGCACGGTCACTGACATTGATTTTAATCATACCAGTCTCCTGAACTTATTTCTTGTATTATAACAGATAATACAATAGGCCTGAAAGTTATGTAAGCCTGGCCTTAACTAATAAGTTTGTTAAAAAAGTTAAAGAGGGTCAAAAACCCTCTTTAACTTTAAAGGAGGAGATAAAAAGTCAGATTGTCTAGTTTATATTACAAACCGCGTCGATAAAAGAGGGAGAAGTCCTTTCTATGGTTAGAGTAGAGCCGACCGGAGTGGTAACCTGCAGGCAGAATTTTGTATCGGTTCCCAGATGATGGGTAAGAGCATCGACCAGATTACCGCCGTTTTCCCCTGCCACCGGGTTGCCGATGGTAACCTGGAAGAGCTCGTTGGCTTCCAGCAGGTTATTGTCATTGCAGCCGCCCATTTTGGTTAAAACCCAGTATAAATCATCGACCTTTTGAAAGGCGTCGATGTAGGAAATAATCACCTTGTTGCCACTGTCGGATCCGGAGAGTCCGGTATTGCCGGGGTCAGGGGAGGGACCTGTAAAGTCGATCGGTTGGCCGCCCATGGCGTTGGAAAGTGTAAAGGTCATCTGGCTGATATAGCCGCTTTCTCCGATATTTTCTGCCATACAGACAATACCGCCTCTGATGACGGTGGCGCCCTGGGCTTCCTGAAGTCCGTTATAAATGGCTTCCTGGCTCTTCTGGGTGGCGAACAGGCCGGATGACACCGCTACGTATGAAAATACTGCGGCTACTACTACAAAGGCTATTAGAATGATTGCTGTTTCTATTCCTGTGATAGCTCGCTGAGATTTGTTCAGCCTGCGTGCAAGCAATCTATACATAGTTTATCCTTCTGTTTCAGTACTGCAACTTATTAATACGATAGCATTTCCCCTTTTGGGGGTGACAGAAAGGAAAAACCCATTTTATTAGGCAATAACACCCATAAATAAGAGTAGAAATAAGTTGCAGCCGGGTGTAGATAATTGGCAGGTGAGAAAACAGGAGGCACAGATACTGTGCCTCCTGTTTTCTGATGAAAGTATTGCAGGGCAAAAGGGGTTATCCCGGACGACTCTTTAGACCAGATACTTGCCTATCAAAAAATCGCATTTCTGTTTCTGCGCCAAAGTCAGACAGGAGAGTTCGGTTACCAGGGCGGTTTGCAGGGCCGTCGGGCAGGCACAAGTACGCTTTTTAGGTATTTTAGCCGTCATCAGTTTGACGATATTTTTGGCCAGGGCGATGTTTTTCTGCATATAACCGATGATAACATCGGCGGTAACATGTTCTTCTTTCCAGGCGTCGTAATCGGTGATGCAGCATAGCGTGGCATAACACAGCTCGGCTTCCCGTGCCAGTTTGGCTTCAGGAAAGACGGTCATGCCTATAACATCGGCGCCCCAGGACTTGTACAGGCGGGACTCGGCCCGGGTAGAGAAAGCCGGACCTTCCATGCAGA
>DAOUFH010000058.1:0-5556 GCA_034429955.1 Dehalococcoidales bacterium | reverse complement strand
GTTGATATCGAGCTTGCGGCGGAAGGTCTGCAAAAAATCGTTCAACTTAGCCGCAATACGGCTAAAGTGCTGGTTTCATATCATAATTTCAGTGAGACGCCGGCTTATGGGGACCTGGCGGATATCGTCAAACGTCAAATTGAGTCCGGGGCAGATATCTGCAAAGTGGTGACTACCGCCCACAGTGTGAGCGATAACATCACGATATTGCGGCTGGTCAATGAATTTAAAAACGTTGCCATTGTGGCCTTTGCCATGGGCAAGGAAGGGCATTTGAGCCGGGTGCTGGCTCCGCTGGCCGGTGCCGAATTTACCTATGCCAGCCTGGGAACGGGGCTGGAGGCTGCCTCGGGACAGCTGACCGTTTCTGAATTGAGAGCAATAATGAAGCTGACCGGCTGAAATCCCGACCGGTCGGTTATTTACTCCGGTGTCTGGGGAGAAATGACCTGATACCAATTGAGAACATTGGGGAAGAGCGTATGCAGAACTTCAATATAACCGGAAAAAGTCAGGTCTGCGGTATATTCGGCGACCCGGTCGAGCACAGTATGTCACCCGCTATCCAAAATGCCGCTTTTGCCGCCCTGGGGCTGGACTATGTCTATATTCCTTTCAGAGTTGATTCCAAGTGCTTAAAAGAGGCGGTGCAGAGTATTCGCGCCCTGAATTTGAAAGGCGTCAATGTGACTGTACCGCATAAAGTGGCGGTTATCCAGCACCTGGATGAACTGGACTCACAGGCTGAGACTCTGGGAGCGGTGAACACGATTGTGAATGCTGGCGGTATATTAAAAGGCTATAATACCGATGCACTGGGTTTTTACCGGGCTTTAAGCGCCGAAGGAATTGAACTGCCGGGGAAGCGGGTTACCATATTGGGTGCGGGCGGCGCAGCCAGAGCGATAGCTTTTATTCTGGCGGATAAAGGCGTACAATTGACAATTTTAAACCGGGATGAAGCGCGGGCTGAAAGACTGGCAGAGGCCATGGTCCGTCTATTTCGCCGGGAGGTGGCAGTCGGCGGGCTGACCAAAAAGAATGTAAAAAA
This sequence comes from Dehalococcoidales bacterium, assembly GCA_034429955.1. Lineage (GTDB taxonomy): Bacteria > Chloroflexota > Dehalococcoidia > Dehalococcoidales > UBA3254 > DATIKD01. Next base: position 4,505 of record DAOUFH010000058.1, on the reverse strand, counting down.
GGTGATTGACAGCACTGAAATACTGGTCAATACCACCAGTGTCGGGATGCTGCCGGATACGGAATCCAGTCCTCTGCCTCCGGGGCTATTAAGACCGGAGCAGGTCGTTTTCGATATCGTCTATAATCCGCCTCGGACCGCTTTGCTTAAAGAAGCGGAAGCACTTGGAGCCAGGGCCATCGGTGGTCTGGAAATGCTGGTGCAGCAGGGTGCCGCCGGTTTTGAATTATGGACGGGCCGTAAAGCTCCGCTTGAGGTTATGAGGAGTGTGGCAGCCTCATTAATCTAGTCGGATATTAATTTACCGCCAATCAGTCTGTACGGGAAAAAGCTATGCCGGATATCAAATTGAAAAAAAGTAATATCGTCTTGATAGGTTTTATGGGTGCAGGTAAGAGCATTGTGGGCAGGTTGCTGGCAGAAAAGCTGCGCAGGCAGTTTGTTGAGACCGATAACCTGATAGTACAAAGGGCCGGTAAAAGTATTCAAGAAATATTCCGAAATGGTGAAATTGCGTTCCGAGAATTGGAAATTGAAGCTATAAAAAGTCTGGCAACGCAGAAAAATCAGGTGATCGCCTGCGGTGGCGGAGTGGTGTTGAACAAGATCAACGTCGACCGGCTCAAACTCGACGGCATCATCATCTGGCTGACTGCCACTCCCTCTGTAATTTTGAAACGCACCAGGAGGGACGGAGATGTCCGTCCGCTTATCAGACCGGAGAGCGGTATCACTGAAATACGGGAGTTGTTAAACTATCGCAAGCCTTACTATCAGAGAGCGGCCGACTTGAATGTGGATACCTCCGGCTCTGCGGTTGAAGAAGTGGTTGCTGAAATCATGAATAAGTTGAAAGAATATGCGCATAGTCATCCATAAAAGCGCGATTTCCGGCTCTGTAAGCGCTCCGCCCTCCAAAAGCTATACCATCAGGGCTTTGATGTGCGCTGCTCTGGCGCAGGGCGACAGCGTCTTGAGCGGCGCTCTGGATTCCGATGATACGCGGGCCGCGGTGAACGTGCTGGAGCAGATCGGGGTTAAAGTGGCCGTGCAGGGTGACAGCTGGACTGTTTCCGGCGGAGAATTAAAGGTGTCGCAATATGAGCTATTCTGTGCCGATTCAGCCGCCGTTATCCGTTTTATGAGTGCCATTTGCGCCATGCTGCCGGGGTGCAGCCTGTTAACGGGGAACCCCGGACTGTTACGGCGACCAATCAAACCGCTGGTCAGCGCTTTGAGGGAATGGGGTATCGATGCTTCCTGTCAGGGAGACAATCCGCCTGTAACGGTAAGCGGTGAAGGTTTTAAAGGCGGCATTACCCATCTGCCGGGCAATATCAGTTCTCAATTTGTTTCCGCCCTGTTGTTGATTGCTCCGCTGGCCGATAAAGACGCCTATATCTGGCTGACGACTCCCCTGGAGTCGGCGGCCTATGTGGCGATGACTCTGGAATGCCTGGAAAAATTTGGCATTAAGGTCAGGACTACCAGAGAGATGATGGAATTTGAAACCAGTCCGCAAAAATATTCTCCTGCTGTATATAAAGTTGAGGGTGATTGGTCGTCGGCCTCTTATGCGCTGACGCTGGGTGCTGTAGCGGGCGAGACGAGCGTGGAAAACCTGGATCCCTTGAGCCTGCAAAGCGATAAAGAAATGGTCCAGATATTAAGAAAAACGGGCGCAGCAGTCGCAGTGGGACTGGACGCTGTTAGAGTCAGCCGGAAGCAACTGAAGCCTTTTAAGGTAGATTTGAATGAATCGATCGATTTATTGCCGACTGTGGCGGTGCTGGCCGCGCTTACCGAAGGAGAATGTATCTTGACCGGTATAAAAAGGGCCAGATTGAAAGAGTCCGACCGGGTAGCGGTTGTCCTGGAAGAGTTGTCCAAATGCGGGGTCAGTGCAGAGGTGGAAGGGAATAGCCTGAAAATCAGAGGTGGGACAGTTCAGCCGGCTATTATCGATTCGCATAACGACCACCGTATCGCCATGGCTTTCAGTATACTGGGGGCGGCCGCCGGCGGAATCACTGTCGAAGGCGCTGAATGTGTAGCTAAAACTTATCCTGAATACTGGCGGGATTTAGGCCGACTGGGAGTGAAGTTAGATGAGCAATAGCCTGGGTGAGATATTTAAGATCACGGTATTTGGAGAAAGTCACGGCCCGGCCATAGGGGTTGTAATCGACAACTGTCCGGCCGGCTTGCCGCTGAAGCCGGAGGATATCCAGAAGGAAGTGGATAAACGCAAACCCCGCAGTTTAGCCGGCGGGACCGCGCGCCGGGAAGCGGACCGGGTGGAAATCATATCGGGAGTTTTGGATGGACATACTACCGGAGCGGCTCTGACGCTGATGGTCAGGAATGCCGATGTCGATTCGGAGGCCTATCAAAAATTGAGATATACGCCCCGTCCGGGGCATGCGGATTACAGCGCCTTTGTGAAATACCGGGGATTTAATGATTTCAGGGGAGGCGGTCAATTTTCAGGACGTGTGACGGCGGCGCTGGTGATGGCGGGAGCAGTGGCTAAAAAATTGCTGGCAGCTATCGGGATAAAAGTGATTGGCTACACTTTGCAGATCGGTGAGGTGCTGGCGGAGCCGCAAAGCTTCGCGCAAGTTTTTAAAAATGCGGAAGCTGATGACCTGCGCTGCGCTGATACTGAAGCGGGGCTCTTGATGAGCCGGGCTGTGGCAGAGGCGGTCAAGGCGGGAGACAGCCTGGGCGGTGTGGTGGAATGCCTGGCGCTGAATGTTCCGGCAGGTTTGGGAGAGCCTTATTTCGATACCCTGGAAGGCCAGTTAGCCAAAGCGTTTTTGGCCGTACCGGCTGTAAAAGGGGTTGAGTTTGGGGCGGGCTTCGCAGCAGCGGAAATGCCGGGTTCGCAGAATAATGATGCTTTTACTTATAAAAACGGACAGGTGGAGGCTTTAACCAATAACGCCGGTGGAATATTAGGCGGGATAAGCAACGGTATGCCGGTCACCGTCAGGGCGGCAGTTAAGCCGACCCCCTCGATTTCTATCCGGCAGAAGACTGTCGATCTGAAAACTCAGCAGGACTGTGAGATAGAAATCAAAGGCCGGCATGATAGCTGCATCGTGCCGCGGGCGGCGGTGGTACTGGAAAACGTTATGGCAGTGGTGCTGTGCGATATGGCTATGCTGGCGGGAATTATAAAGAGGACAGTTGAATGAATCTGGATGAATTAAGAAAACAAATCGATGAACTGGACGCCGGTCTGGTCAAAACAATCGCCCGGAGAATGCAGATCAGCCGCGAGATAGGCCGGTATAAACTGGAAGCCGGTATTCCGGTTGAGGATAAAGCACGCGAGTATGCCGTGCTGGAGTCTGTAGCCGGACTGGCGAAGCAGGAAAACCTCAATCCTGAGGAAATCGCCAAAATTTACCAGAGAATATTCGCAGCCAGTAAGGATGTCCAGGGTGTCACGGTGGCTTTTCAGGGTGAACCGGGCGCTTATAGCGAACAGGCGGCCTACCAGTATTTCGGTGCTTCTGTTCGCACCAGGCCCTGCGAAGGTTTGGAAGAAGTCTTCGACGCTGTGGCAAAACGGGAAGTCCAATACGGTATAGTCCCGGTGGAAAATTCCACCGAAGGCAGCATCACGCGCTCCTGGGACCTGCTGCTGGACAATAATGTGAAAGTGGGTGGAGAAACCCAGCTTCGTATTGTGCACTGTCTGGTGGGTAAACCGGAAACCCGGCTTGATGCAATCAAAGAAGTCTATTCTCATTCCCAGGCATTGGGACAGTGCAAAGCTTTTATTCAGAAAATGGGCTGGAAACCCAGTGCGGCCTATGATACGGCCGGCAGTGTCAAACTGGTCAAAGAAAGCCCGCGCGATGATATTGCAGCTATCGCCAGCGAACAGGCGGCTAAAATATATGGAATGAAAATCCTGGTACAGGGCATAGAAGATAATAATCAAAACTATACCCGCTTTTTCGTCCTTTCCCGTCAGGATGCACTGCCGTCGGGGAACGATAAAACCTCGCTGGTCTTTTCAGTCAAACATACTCCGGGGGCGCTATATGATGCCTTGAAAGGTTTGGCCGCTGCCAAAATCAATCTGACCCGTATAGAATCGCGTCCTACCCGGCAAAAACCCTGGGAGTATAATTTCTATGTGGATATAGAAGGTCACCGTGAGGACGCCGCTGTAAAGGCCGGACTGGCGCAACTGGAAAACGGCACAGTTTTCCTGAAAGTGCTGGGATCTTACCCGAAGTTTAGATAAGGGGTAATTCAAAAGGCAACGAGCGAATTTAACTTAAAAACTGGAACTTGCTAATTAAACTGATAGCTGAAAGATACCGGCGATTAGCTGAATTGTCAGTCCGGAGGCCTCCATCGGGGTGAGCCCGCAGCATCGGGTCTGGGGAGTCCTAAAAGCTGGCAGTCTAAAATCTGATAATCTAACTTCCGAGGTTATTTACATTATGAAAATAGCTATAATCGGTGGAGCGGGCAGGATGGGG
>DAOUFH010000057.1:0-4856 GCA_034429955.1 Dehalococcoidales bacterium | reverse complement strand
GGTAACAGAGAATTTCAGGGAAAGGATGGACATGGGGGGGCACGCCGGGAGATTTGGCTGCCTCTTCAGGTGTCAGGACTTCTTTTCTGGCCTGCGGCCAGAACCAGACTATTTCAGAGTAAAAGGAACCTGGGAAGGGAAATTCTGCTTTATCCAGCCAGAAGACATGTTCCATGACACGGCGCTGTCCGTTTAAGAGTCCCTGTCCGATTTTCAAGGTTTCACCGCTTCTGAATCCGGGCAGTTTGATATCCGGTTTGATATCGGTCTGGATATATTTGCCGTATTTAGAGTGAGCCATTTTATCCTCCTGTATTATAAATAAAGTTTAAGCCTGTTCAGGTTGCACATACATTTCGTTCATGGCGATAGTGGAACTGCGAAAACGTCCGATTAAGCTTTGGGGCACCTGCTGTTTCAGTTCCTCTACGGTCCAGCGGTCACTATATTTGGTGATGGTGCTGTGAATTTCCGATTCGGAATAAAGACTAATCGAGTGTCCTCCCACGAAGAAGACCGAACCGGAAATAGCGGCCGCTTCATCGGTGGATAAATAACAGATAAAGGGTGCCAGATCGTCGGGACTGGGACTATTGGCCAGGGGCAGTTTGAAATTGTCATAGACCCATGGCCCCCGGTCTGCATCGGCGGCTCTTTCAAAAGCTGTCAACTCGAAAGAAGCGCGTGTCCTGGCATTGGGAGCGAAAGCGTTGCAGGTTATACCGTAACGCAAGACTTCCTGGGCGACCGCATAGGTCAGACCGATTACCCCGGCGTTGGCAGCGGAATAATTGGCCTGTCTGAGTCCGCCGCCTTTAAACGCGCCTGAAGTACAGTTGATGATGCGCCCCCATTTTTGCTCCATCATGTAAGGCAAAGCGTGCCTGATGCAGTTAAAATGAGCTTTGGGTTTGATCGCACAGACCTTGTCCCAGATTTCTTCGCTCATATCCCAGATAGGGCACAGAGCGAAGGTGCCGACCACATTAACCAGAATGTCTATGCGTCCGAATGCGGAGACCGTACTTTCTATTAGCTGCCTGGCAACTTTGAAGTCGGAAACGTCGCCGAAATAAGCCATAGCTTGGCCTCCGGTCTGACGAATAGAAGCTGCTGTGGTTTCCGCATCACCGCAGGCCGATTGGGCTTCAGCCAGTAATTCTTTTTGTTGGTCTGCCTTGAGGGACTTGAATAAATTATCATCCATGATAGCATAGCCGGTTGAACCGGGCTGACGGTTGTTGGTGACAACTGCAGCTCCCTGGGAGGCCAACTCAAGCGCGATTGAGCGACCGATACCTTGTCCCGAGCCGGTCACGACAGCCACCTTGCCTTTGAGATTTTGCGTCATTGGAAACCTCCCTTATTTCAAGAATATCAGCCAGCGTAATAACAGGCTGCTTATTGCATGGTCGAACCGCCGGAAATGCTGAGTACCTGTCCGGTGATATCGCCGGACAAATCTGAGGCCAGATAGGCTACGGCTACGGCGATGTCTCCGGGAGTTGTGCCTTTAGCCAGCGGCGTTTCGGGAATAAAACGTTTGTGTGTCAATTCGGCTTTTACTTCCGCTGAGACCTTGAGAAAGTCCGTATCCATTGACCAGCCGGGAGATACGGCATTTACATTAATATTATTGGAGGCCAGCTGTTTGGCCAGGCCGCGGGTAAACAGATAAAGTGCCGATTTGGAGATATCATACATGTTTACACCTGGAAAAGCCATTTTAGCGGTATCCGAGGCAATCGTGATAATTTTGCCGTATTTTTTCTCGACCATGTTTTGATAGACAGCCTGGGTGACCAGCATGGGACCTTTCAAATTAAGAGCCAGTGTCTTGTCCCAGAGTTCCTCGGTTTGTTCATCGAAGGGGATGGCTTCTGCCAGCATACCGCCGGCGTTGTTAACCAGGATATCAATTTTACCGAATTGCGCTATGGCTGCTTTGGCCAGAGCCTGACAATCGGCTTTGACGGTGATGTTACATTTGACGGCTAGCGCCCGGCGTCCCAGTTTTACAACTGCGTCGGCCGTCTTTTGAGCTCCGGCCAGGTCCAGATCAGCGGCGATAATATCACAGCCTTCCTGCGCCAGCAGCAAACAAATGGCCTTGCCGAATCCAACCTGACTGGCAGATCCGGTCACCAGAGCAACCTTACCATTTAATTTGAAATCCATTTTAACCTCCTGCAAGATTATTCTCACAAAATATAATTTACCGCCTGGAACAGTCCGGACGATATGAACAGCCTGGTGTATAAAATAAATACCGGTTAAGGTTAACAGTCTTAAGGCTGCTGCGAATATTCATAATTATACACTAAACTGTTTAGCTTGACTTTATGAATTTACAACCGGAATAGCCATTTGATAAAATAAATCATCGTTTAAGATATTATAAATCGATATTCGAGTAAAAGACAGACCATAGTGTATCAGGTAAATTTAGCAGCAAAATAAGGGGGGGCATAAGTGTGAACAAGACCAAATACGATCAATATGTCAAAGTAAAACCGGTGGGGGATTTCAAAAGGTTATATCCGGCTTTAACCGCACCTTCTTTCCATATACGCGGGCATGAATGGAATTCAGGCTACACCATGGACTGGTTTTGTATTACGGAACCGTTCCTGATGATCAATCAGCCGCATACCCATGATTTCGACCAGTACCTGGCTTTCCAGGGTGGCAATCCTCTGAACGTCAATGATTTCGATGCCGAAGTCTGGCTTTATTTAGGAGAGGGCAGCGAGCAGGAAAAATTGATTATTACCGAGACCTGTCTGGTGCATATACCCAGAGGGCTCGTGCATACTCCGCTGGAATTCAAAAGAATAGGCAAGCCCATAGTCTTTATGGATATCACTTTGACGCCGCAATATATTCGTAAACCTACCGACGGGTCGCCGCTGATAGTCCATAATAATAAACCCTGAAAGGCCTATCGCAAGGTTGAGTGTAAACGGATTGATGTCTGTGGCGGTTAAAAGCCGGGAGATAATCCAGTTTTCTGGAAAAACCTCTCTAAATGAAACACTCCACAGATGTCCCCTCATCTGTGGAGTGTTTGTAAGGAGGATATGAGTTGAATGCAGACTCAATCCAGGAACCCAAGTGGAAATTCCACTGTTATTATAATACATCATACATGACAAGAAAACAGTGATTTAGGTCACACAACGATAATTCAATTTTAAAAATTCTGCCAACTGGAAAATCAATCAGTAACGTTGACGGTCATCTGTAAATATTAAAGGTCATCCTTGATATTAATAAGGCTGTACCTGTTCCGTTTAATGGAATATTGGGCCGCAGTAAGACCTTTTACCATCTGATTGACAATAAACCGGACGGCTAACTAAACTGGTAATTAAGTCTGAATTACATATACGATATGATAAACAGTAGTTTTTAGTAAATAATAAGGAGTGAAGCGCAATGGCACAATCAAAATGGGAAAAATATGCAGTTCGTAAACCTATTTATGAAGCCGGCCCGGGGGTAAAAGGGCGTCAAAGTCCGACCATGACCTTCATGAGCGAAAAGCAGGTTTCCGGTGTGCCATATTATATTGAGTTGGGCTGGATTTACGATATGCCCGACCCCAATCCCCATATTATGGAGCATGTGCATGATTATGATGAAATAGTCTTGCACTGGGGGGGCAACTACAAGACCCCTCAGGTGCTGGGTGGCGAGATAGAGTTTTATATCGGCTGGCAGCCCATAACTTTCAATACCACCACCGGCATATTCATTCCCGCCGGTACTCCACACGGTCCGCTGATCTGGAAAAAATTCGAATTTCCCCACATCGAAATGGCCATGATGCTGGGTACCGGAGACCCGTCTAAAGGCTGGGGCAAAAGCGGCATAAGCGAAGCAAAAAACAACCAGCCGGTTAAGACCAAAGATTTCGATTATGAACAATATGTAGTGCGCAGTCCCATGCGCGAAGCCGGAGATCTCACGCAAATCAACCGGCAGTCTCCTACCATGACCTATATGAGCCGGACTCAAGTCAATATCGCTAATTACTACCTGGAATTCGGCTGGATTTGGGATATCGTCAGCCCGCCTATCAGTCCGATGGTGCATAACAAGTTCGATGAAATAGTGCTGCATATCGGAGGTGATCCCGAAAATCCGGAGGCACTGGGCGGCACAATGGAGTTCGGGATGGAAGATGAAATTATGACCTTTGACAAGAGCTATGCAATGTGGGTTCCCAAAGGAGTTAAACACGGCCCGCTAATCTGGAAAGAGGTTAAAAAGCCCTTCATCGAAATGGCTATCATGCTGGGCTGCGGTACCGTCCAGGAAGGCTGGGGGGACAGTTTCAAGTTCGAATAGGGCTCAATACGGTTATATGGAGATACAGGGCGAGCGGCCCTTGCGGCCGCCTCTGCCCGCTAGTTTTTGGGAATTTATTGGTCGTACCGGGCGGTCGGGTTATAAACCCGACCCTACTTTGAATAAAGTTAAAACACTCTTGACCCTGCCGCGATATTGCCGTGAGCCAGAGCTCCCGGGCCGATAAAAGCATGGTCGCCGATAATCGTGCCGGTATTGATAGAAACATTGATGCCGGTCTGCACGGCGTCACCGATAATTGCGCCCAGTTTTCTGCGCCTGGAGTCTCTGCCGTCAATCATAATGTTTTGTTTGTCCAGTCTGAGGTTGGCAATCTTGGTACCGGCGCCCAGGTTGCAGTACTCAGCTATAATGGAATCTCCGACATAGTTAAGATGCGGCTCTTTGCTGCCTCTCATGATAATCGAGTTTTTGATTTCAACGGCGGCTCCGATATGACAATCCGTACCAATCGCAGTACAGGGCCGAATGAAACAGTTGGG
>DAOUFH010000056.1:0-2026 GCA_034429955.1 Dehalococcoidales bacterium | reverse complement strand
ATGATACAGGCGGCACTGGTCCCCAGAGTGGAAGCCAGGGCTGCTTCTCCGACGATGCCGGATATCACCAGCCCGCCTCTGATGCGGGAAAGCCAGTTGGCGGCGGCCTGAAAAAGGTCTTTGCCCATACCCGACTCGGCTATCAGTGTCCCCAGCAGTACAAAGAGGGGCAAAGGCGTCCAGGACAAATTAAATAGTGTGTTAAACGGGCCGGAGCCCACCATGTGCAGGGCCGGTACTCCGTAAGCCAGAAGTGCGGCTATAGTGGCGCTGAAACCCAGGGAATAAACAATGGGGACTCCAAAAAGCATAAAGACCAAAAGGCCGCCGACACAAATTAAACTAATTACTGCTGGATCCATTGAGGCACTCCTTTAAGTCGATAAATTTTTATCACTTGGTCAGGCCTTCGGACTGTCTTTATGCATAATCGCTTTGATACCCCGAATAAGTTGAGCAATCAACACCAGGCACAGCCAAAACATGCTGATTGGAATAATCAGTTTGCTGGGCCAGAGAGGCTCTTCCCAGGCTGACTGGCTGGTTTCCCCGATGCTTAAAGAGTATAGAGTATTATCCCAGCTTTTCCAGGTGATGATGACCACATAAGTCAGGGCCAGCAGAGGTGTTATTACATCTATTAAAATATTTTGAAATTTTTCAGGCAGGTAGTTGGCAATGAAGTCAACTCTGAGATGACGCTTGTATCTTTGCAGTCCGGCTACCGCCAGTACACAGCAGGCCGTCAGAAAGATGATACTGAGTTCATAAGAATAAAATTCGGGGTTGTCGAGAACATAACGCCTGAAGACTGCATAGGTGCTTAAAAATCCCATTATTAAAATCAGGATTCCGCTTATCAGCAAGCCCCAGTTGCCGCCCTTTTCAATTACCCAGTCTATCTTGAGGATAATTTTCTTAAACATAGGCCAGCTCCCTTGGTACCGGATTTAAACCCGGCTGAAGATTAAACCGCTCTCAACCGGCGGTTTTAAAACCGCCGGTTGAATCGTCAGGACTATCAAACGGCAGGTCTATTCAGCTTCATATGGACTGCTGCCGTTGGCGCGGGCGGCGATATCTTTCAATTGTGCGGCAGTTTCCGCACCCAGTTCGGCCATCAGTTCATCGGTGTAAGGCTGAATGGTCTGCATCCAGATATCTCTCTCGGCTTTAGGCAGGGCGTATACATTCATTCCCATCTCAGTCAGAGAGGCGGTATTTTCGGCGGCCACATTGACAAAGTAGGCGTTGATGACTTTCTGAGCATCTGAGCCGCATTTCAACAAGATATCCTGGTAATCTTTGGGCATCTTGTTAAAGGTTTCCAGGTTAACTGAAACCATCAGGCTGGCCGGAATCAGATAGCCGCGCAGTACATCAGTAGCTACTTCATTCATATTGAACATAATCATCATGGAAGAAGACTGCATGGAAGCTTCAATGGTCTTTTTCTGCAGACCTTGATAGCCGTCTGCGAACGGCATGGGAACCGAGGAGCCGCCCATTAGTTCTATAAATTTAGCGGACTGCGGTGAAACAGACTGGACCAGCACACCTTTCCAATCTGCTTTGGTATGCAGAGGTTTGACGCTGACGACATCCAATCCCAGGCAGGTAAAGCTGAAAAGAGGCTTCATATTGAATTTTTCAGTCATAACTTTATCGTAAATTTTGATGGTATCGGTCTGCATAGCCGCATCGGCTTCAGCATTATTGGCCAGGAACGGCATTTCAGCTATGGCAAATACAGGGTCCATGCTGCCGAAAAGGCCGGTCGGCCATCCGCCCAATTCTACCGCTCCGTTTCTGAGAGCGTCCAGACTATCGTTGGTTTTGACCAGAGATTCACCGGGATGAATCTGAATTTCATATTTACCGGCGGCTTTTTCATTAAAGTCTTTAACAAATATTTCGATTTCATTGGTAGCCGGATCACCTTGCGGCCAGGGCACTGCCAATCTCAGAATGGTGACTTTGTCGTTATCGCTGTTGTCAGAGCAGGCCATAGCGGAACCGACTACCG
>DAOUFH010000055.1:0-21868 GCA_034429955.1 Dehalococcoidales bacterium | reverse complement strand
CCGGTTCGGCGGTCTGTAAAGTAACCGGGTCAACTACCAGCAGGCCGTTGGCAGTGGTCTCAATGTGGGTATCTTCCGGCAGGAAAGACAGGTCGGTAGCCTGGCCGATAGTCAAAATTATTGAGTCGCAATCAAACTGTCGGGTGGTATCGGGATCAAAGGAGGGCTTTGAACTGCGGTCGCCGGTTTTGGCCTGGATATATTTCTGGAAGACCATGCCGACGGCTTGAGCGTTTTTACTGACTATCTCTTTAGGACCCCAGCCGTTGATAATCTCGACTCCTTCCTCTTCCGCCTCCGATATTTCCCAGGGTAAAGCAGGCATTTCGTCGCGGCTGCGGCGGTAGACCACTTTAACTTCACAGCCGAGACGGATACAGGTGCGGGCGGCATCCATAGCCACGTTGCCTCCTCCCACCACGATTACCCTTTTCCCGATATCGACCGGCTTGCCTTCTATGGTATCCTTAAGGAATTCCAGGGCCTTGATCACACCCGGTAAATCGCTGCCCGGAACATCCAGTTCACTGCTCTTCTGAGTGCCGATAGCAATGTAGATAGCCTGGTAGCCGCGGGCTTTGATATCGTTCAGAGAGAAATCTTTACCGATAAGGGTATTCAGCTGAAGGTCGATTCCCAAATCGATAATATCTTTAATATCGGCGGCCAGGATATCTTTAGGTAAACGGTATTGAGGAATAGCCCACTGCAGTTGGCCACCCGGCTGGGAAGTCGCTTCAAAGATAGTGACCGGATAGCCTTTTTTGACCAGGTCATAGGCGGCAGTCAATCCGGATGGTCCGGCGCCGATAATAGCTACCCGGCCTTTATTTGAATCGCTTTTTACTTTTTCTATCGGAGGTATTTCGCCGGCCCGGCGCTTTTGTTTCACCCAGTCGCCTATAAATGACTTTACGGGAGCGATGGCCAGCGGGGCATCCAGTTTAGCCCGGTTACATTGTTCTTCACAGGGATGATGACAGATGCGTCCCACCGAACTGGGCAGCGGAATCCACTGCATAATATGTTCATAAGCTTCCTTGAATTTACCCCGCGAGGCCAGTGTGACGTATCCCTGCCCGTTACAGCCGGCCGGACAGGTGGATTTGCAGGGTGGCCGATTGGCCTTGGAGATAGCCATTGTGCCGGGAATGGCCTGGGGATAACGTTTATAAATGGCCTTACGCCGGTTTAAGTCACATTCAAATTCATTTTTAAGTTCGGTCGGACAGGCACTGATACAATCACCGCACGAACTGCACTTAACTAAATCGACATAGCGGGGTTTTTTGAGTACCTTGACATTAAAATTTCCGGCTGACCCCTCTACCGACTGAACTTCGGCGTTGGTGATAAGTTCGATGTTGCGATGTTTGGAGACTTCGATCAGCTTGGGAGAAATCATGCACATAGAGCAATCATTGGTAGGAAAGGTCTTATCAAGCTGGGCCATACGTCCGCCGATAGAGGTAGTCTTTTCAACCATATAGACTTTAAATCCGGAATTGGCCAGGTCCAGGGCTGATTGCATTCCGGCTATTCCTCCGCCGATAACCATTACAGCTCCGATTGTTTTAGGGCCGTTGTTGTTCATGGCATACCCCCTATGGCTAAAATAAGCGAGGTAAGGTAATGTCCGGCCGATTTAGGCAGGTTATCCCTGGAAAAAAGCGAATTCACCGGACAAAAACGCGAATATTTAATTTATATATAATAGGGCCGGTTTTCGGAATTCAGGGGTTTAGCGGCCTGTATATATTTTGAATATTCAGTCTTTTCAATTGCTACGGCGTAGAATGCCGACAGGTTCCGCGGGCCTTAAGGAGTAGTCACCTGTGCCCGGTCGGAATAGAAGTAAAAACCTGCTTACATCCGGGAGTATAGTCCTATCGAATAATCATAACAGATAAACGATATTGTGTAAAATAATTCATATATATTTTTGTGATACTTATCACAAAAATAATGAGATTGTAACGGGCATTGAGAAACTAATAACGGGCATATTAATAGTGCAGTATAATTTAACCGATATTGTGGAGAATTGACATCCGTTCAAATCTGCCTGTATATTAGGGTCAGTCTCTGTGCGTATATATTTGGTATAAAGGGAGGATGCTATGAAAGCCGCTTTTGTAGTCGCACCCAGGAAATTCGAGATCAGGGAAATACCCATCCCTCAAATTACTGAGAACGAGATGCTGGTAAAGGTAGAAGCTTGCGGTGTCTGTTCCAGTGATATGTCCGGCTATAAAGACTCTTACAGCGAAGAGATGAAAAAAAATAATCCCTTTCCCCGGCGCTCGGGACATGAGCCGGCGGGAACGGTGGTTGAAGCAGGTAAAAATGTCACAGGGTTTAAAGTTGGAGACCGCATCACCGGTTATTTTGCCGATGGCTGTTATTGTGAATATGTAGCCTGTGATCCGACCAACAGAACAGCCAGGGGACACGGTTATATCATCGAAAAAATCCCTGAAGGAGTACCCTTCGAACATGCGCTGGGTGAGCCTTTGATGAGTTTGATGTCTATCGCCAGAACGGCGACACCTGAAACCGGAGATTATGTTTTTCAGGTGGGAGCCGGGTTCATGGGTCTGGGTATAATTGCCGGAGTGGCCCATCCCAAGCTGAGGGAATATATTGTAGCCGATCTGGATGATAACCGTTTGCAACTGGCTAAAGAGATGGGTGCTACTATAACCCTCAATCCGGGCAAGGTTAACGTAGTTGAAGAAGTTATGCGCATAACCGGCGGACGGGGCGTGGATGTCGCTATTGAAGTGGTCGGTCATCCCATCGGTATTAAAATGACCGGTGACGTTATTAAGAACAACCGGGCCAAATTAATCCTGGTAGGCTGGCATCAGGCCCCTGATACTTATGAGCTTTTCAACTGGATCAAATCACCCATTATTTACAGTCCGCAGGGTATAGGAATGTCCACCAACTACCAGAGTGAACTGGAACGGGCGATGTGGGCTTTGAAAAAGGGTGTTTATCCCATGCAGAAACTGGTAACCCACAAATACAAGCTGGAAGATATCGGCCAGGCTTTCGAGGATAATCTGAATATGACTCCCGGCTATATCAAAGGGGTGATTATGCCCTTTATGCAATAGGCAGGCATTGTTTTTACATAACTGATAACGGGGCAGATGGAAATATAGCCTGCCCCGTTTTTATTACAGACAGCGGGTGCTTCTCCAGAGACAGATCTGGGCAGTATGTTCAGCGTAATGGCCGTAGCTATCCAGCCTGATTCTTTTAATCAGACGGGGATTATTTACAAAACAGGCCTCGGGAAGCGAAGCAAGATAATCTAAAAAGCGCTGATGTGTTGCCGTTAATTCCTGTTCGATACGCTGAAGTGAATAAGCTTGTTTGGCTTGCTGAGCACGTGTATTGAAGGCTGAAATTCCGCCTGAAGAAGCATAACGGGGTGTGGGTTTTCCCGCCAGTATCAGGGGAATGTTCGAGAGGGCTTCTTCTTCCCAGGTGGAAATGTGGTTGAGAATATCCCGGATTGACCAGGTTCCGCAGACGCCGCTGTGAAAATATGCGGACTCCGGCAATCCTTCCAGGGAATATATCAAATTCTGCCAGCTGGCATTTATATGCTTGATTACGGCTGATTTACCCATCTAAGGCACACTCTGAATTACTGATTGATCAGGCTATTTCAGAAAAGCCCAGTCTATTTCAGTCATATCGAACACAGGGCCGTCTTTACAGACCTGTTTGAGGCCGTGTGAAGTCCTGACCGTACAGGAATAACAGATACCTATGCCGCAGCCCATACGGACCTCCAGGGAAACCTGAGTAGGCTTGCCGCCTAGCAAAGACTCGGCCTCCCGCGCGATTGCTTTATACATTGGCAAAGGGCCGCAGATGCAAATCCGGTCGGCCCATTGTGCCTGTTGCTGCAGCAGACCGGTTATCAGACCGCGTTCACCCTGAGTACCGTCTTCTGTGACGGTTAAATATTCGATATTGGGAGAGAGAACGGTTCGGTCCAGGAGAAGGCCGGCGGTTTTAGCTCCGGCCAGCAAGCGGACGGAGATCCCCTGAGAGACAGCTTTATCAGCCAGAAAAACCAGGGGGGCTATGCCCATACCACCGGCAGCCAGCAGCAAGTTGCCAGAGCCTGATGGTAGGGTGAAACTATTACCCAGAGGTCCGAGAATATCCAGCTTGTCACCGGGAAGACGCTGGGCCAGCCAGTTCGTGCCTGCGCCGACTGCTGCAAAAAGCAGATGCAATTGGTCTCCCTGTACTCTGTGAATGCTGATGGGCCGCTTAAGCAATCTGGAGCCGGTATTATCTGCGGAAATCATAACAAACTGGCCCGGCAGGGCGGAGGATGCGAGGGTTTCCGTCTTTAATACCATTAAATTAACCGAAGGCATAACCCGGCGGTTGGCTAAGATGACAGCCGACTCCAGTTGCACTGATATCTCCCGTTCAGAATATTTTACATAATAATTATATTTTCAAGCCTCAACGCTGGGATTATCCGTATTACGATATTCATTCACCGGTTTGATGTTATAATTCTGAGACCCGTTAACCAGAGCCTGGACCGCAGCCCGGGCGGTATCCAGGGAGGTAAAACAGGGCACCCGTCTTTCACAGGCTGTGCGGCGAATCTGAAAACCGTCACGTAAAGGTATGCGTCCGCCGGTGACGGTATTTATCACCGCATTAACCGAGCCGTCCAGAATGACATCTACCACATTAGGATGGCCTTCGTGTAATTTCTTGGTGGTGACATTCACCTTCAATCCGGCCGCTTCAATCATAGAGGCGGTACCTTCGGTAGCATAGAGTTTATAGCCCAGTTGGGATAATTTGCGAATTATAGGCAGTGCTTCAGGTTTATCGCGGTCCGCCACACTGACCAATACGCCGCCCGATGGTGCCAGCATCATACCGGCGGAAATCAGGGCTTTGGCCAGGGCCGCTTCAAAAGTATGGTCGATACCCATTACCTCCCCGGTCGATTTCATTTCCGGGCCGAGGTAAGTATCTACGCCAATCAGTTTTGACATTGAGAAGACCGGAGCTTTGATGGCGATCAATTTTTGCTTGGGCCACAGTCCGGTAAAATAGCCCTGGTCTTTCAGCTTGTTGCCCAGCATGACTCTGGTAGCAACTTTGACCATGGGTACGCCGGTGACTTTGGAAATAAAGGGTACGGTACGGCTGGCGCGGGAATTGACTTCCAGCACATAGACAGTAGAGCCCCGTCCTTCCGGGTTGGGCATAACTATAAACTGGATATTAAAAAGGCCCATAATATGCAGACGCCGTCCGATACGGACCGCATAGTCAACCATGGTGTTAATTTCGGCTTCGCTGAGCTTGACTCCGGGATAGACCGACATGGCATCACCGCTATGTACGCCGGCGCGTTCGATGTGTTCCATAACGCCGGGTATCAAGACGTCTTCACCGTCGCAAATACAGTCGACCTCGCATTCTTTGCCTTCCAGGTATTTATCAATCAGTACCGGATGTTTGGTATCCAGTTCGATAGCCAGCGACATGTAACGTATCAATTCAGTGGCATTATGTACGATTTCCATAGCGCGGCCGCCCAGGACATAGCTGGGACGCACCATGACGGGATACCCGATCAACTTGGCTACGTTCAGGGCTTCTTCCACCGAGGTTACTCCAGAACCCGGGGGCTGAGGAATGCCCATTTTACTCAGGACTTCTTCAAAGAGACGGCGGTTTTCGGAAAGGTCGATATTGGCGGAACTGGTGCCCAGAATCGGCATTCCCGAGCTGGAGAGCGGATTAGCCAGGTTGATAGCGGTCTGTCCGCCGAATTGCACGATTGAAGGCGTGCCGTGTGAACTGACCGTCGCCTGCTGACCGTTTTCATTTTCCAGGATATCTTTCAGACTTTCCTCATCCAGGGCTTCAAAATAAAGCCGGGTGCTGGTATCGAAGTCAGTTGAGACTGTTTCGGGGTTGGAATTGACCATTATGCTGTGATAACCCGATTTACGCAGCGCCCAGGAAGAATGTACTGAGCAATAATCGAACTCAATGCCCTGGCCGATACGGATGGGGCCGCTGCCGATGACCACAGCTTTATTGCCTTTCAAAGGTTCAGCCTCATTCTCTTTTTCATAGGAACTGTAGAAATAGGGGGTTTCGGCAGCGAATTCTGCGGCACAGGTATCCACCATTTTATAGACAGGCCGGATGTTCCATTCTTTACGCATCTCTCTGACCTGTTCAGGCAACCGGTCGGCCAGCGTCCCTATTTGTACATCTGAAAAGCCCAGCTTTTTAGCCTCCATCATCAATTCAGGTGTAAGAGGCAGGTTGAGCAGTTGCTTCTCCATATCGATGATATTAAGGAATTTTTCCAGAAACCACATATCATAGCCGGTTTTTCCGGCAATCGCTTCAGGGGCGATACCCCGGCGCAGAGCAGCCATGATAGACCAGAGACGTAAATCGTTGGGATAGAGAGGATAGTTCTCAATTTCACTGGTCAGTTCCCATTTGGGGTCTTCCCAGAGCAGTGAGCGTTTACCGAACTCCAGCGAGCGTACGGCTTTTTGCAGGGCAGCCTCAAAGGTACGGTCGATGGCCATAACTTCACCCGTGGCTTTCATCTGAGTACCGATAACGCGATCGCCGGATGCGAATTTATCGAAAGGCCAGCGTGGAATTTTAACCACGCAGTAATCAAGTGCCGGCTCGAAAGCCGCAATCGTTTTGCCGGTGACCTGGTTGGGAATTTCATCCAGGCGTTTACCGACTGCAATTTTGCCTGCGACCCGGGCAATAGGATAACCGGTCGCCTTGCTGGCCAAAGCTGAGCTGCGGCTGACGCGGGGGTTGACTTCAATTACATAATAAGGCGTATTGCCGTCGCGGTTGTCAGGATTGGGATGCAAAGCATATTGGACATTGCAGCCGCCTTCGATACCGAGTGCCCGGATGATATTCAAGCTGGCTGTACGCAGCATCTGATACTCTTTATTGGTCAGAGTCTGGCTGGGCGCCACTACAATACTGTCTCCGGTATGAACTCCCATCGGGTCCAGATTTTCCATATTGCAGACGGTGATGCAGTTATCGGCCGCATCACGCATGACTTCATATTCAAGTTCCTTCCAGCCGGCTACCGATTTTTCCATCAAAACCTGGTGAATAGGGCTGGCAGTGATGCCCCGGTAGCAGACCTCCTCCATCTCCTCCCAGGTATTGGCGATACCGCCGCCGGTACCCCCCAGAGTATAAGAGGGGCGGATAATCAAAGGCAGTCCGATACGCCGGGCCACTTCTCTGGCTTCCTCCATGGAGTTGGCAATATCGCTTTCCAGAACCGGTTCACCGATATTTATCAGCAGATTCTTAAATAGATCGCGTTCGGAAGCGTTGCGAATTGTTTGAATGGGAGTCCCCAGACAGCGTACATGATATTTATCCAGGACTCCGGCGTCGGCCAGGTCTACTGCCAGGTTCAACCCCACCTGTCCGCCCAGTGTGGGCAGGAATCCGTCCGGTCGTTCTTTTTCTATAATGCGCGTCAGGGAATCGACTGTCAGAGGTTCGATGTAGACCACATCTGCGACATCTTCATCGGTCATGATGGTGGCAGGATTGGAATTGACCAGTACCGAAATGACGCCCTCTTCTCGCATGGCTTTGCAAGCCTGCGTGCCGGCATAATCGAATTCGGCAGCCTGACCGATAATGATTGGTCCTGAGCCGATTATCAATACTTTTTTGGGTTTTGTAACCAATACAGTCTCCTCTCCGTAATACTAAATACCCCAATTATTCAGCTGACGCCGGTCTTTTTAGGTCAGGAGTTGTCTCTGACCATACCGACGAATTTATCGAACAAGTACCGGCTGTCCCAGGGGCCGGGAGAATCTTCGGAATGATACTGGATGGAAAAGATGGGCAGGGATTTATGTTTGAGCCCTTCTACCGTACCGTCGTTCAAGTTAATATGAGTAATTTCAAGTTCAGCGGGTAAACCGTTGGCATCAACGGCATAGCCGTGATTTTGAGCGGTGATATGAGCTCTGCCGGTAGCCAGCTCCTTGACCGGATGATTGCCGCCACGATGCCCGAATTTAAGTTTAAACGTTTTGCCGCCGAAGGCATGGGCTATCAACTGGTTACCCAGGCAGATGCCCATAATGGGCTTTTTGCCCGCCAGTCCGTGTACAGTATCGATGGCGTAATCCAACAAGGCCGGGTCGCCGGGACCGGGCGAAAGTAAAATGCCGTCCGGTTTAAGGTCGAGGATATCGGTCGCGCTGGTAGTACAGGGGACTACGGTTACAGAGCAGCCGCGCTGAGTCAACTGGCGCAGGATATTAAATTTCAGGCCACAGTCAAAAGCCACGATTTTATAGTCCGGTTTACTTTTATCCAGACTTTTAAGGCCGCAATAGAGAGGCTCGTTCTCTCCCCTGCTGTCGCAGTTCTCTTGCACCGTGCAGGTCTTGCAGGGCAAGCCCCATTGATACACATTAGGGGTTGTGATATCTTTAACAAAATCAGTCGTACCGTAATTGGGCAGACTATTCAATGTCTCGATAGCCTGCGCAGGTGTTTTGGTGGTGGTCAGATAGCCCATCATAACCCCGTGATTGCGCAGTTTACGGGTCAGAGCACGGGTATCGATACCGCAGATACCGGGAATATTACTTTCTGCCAGATATTGATGCAGTGTCCGCTTGCTCATATAGTGGCTGGGCTCAAGGCATTCCTCTCTGACAGCGAAACCGCGTACCTGGATTTGGCGTGATTCCGTATCCAGATAATTCACACCGTAGTTACCTATCAGCGGATAGGTTGGAACCACTATCTGTCCGGCATAAGAGGGGTCGGTTAAAATCTCCTGGTAACCTGTCATACTGGTGTTGAAGACTACTTCTCCGTAGCTGTCAACTTCCGCGCCGAAAGACCGGCCTTCGTAAATGCTGCCGTCCTGGAGCGCCAGTATCGCACGTTTTGTCATATAATGAACCGCCTTTCAATATGTGCCTAAAATTTAGTTTAACTAAGCTATGATTTTATTGTCGCATCAAATACAATCCGGCCCTGAAACAAAGTCATCTTGACCTGACCTTTCAGTGTCCGGCCAGTGAGGGGAGTATTGCGTCCTTTAGAGGCAAATTGGTCCGGGTCCACCGTCCATTCCGAGTCAGGGTCGAAGAGCGTAATATCTGCCGGACTGCCGGGAGACAGGGTTCCCAGTCCTGCGTATTTGTTACCCAAAATGTTGGCGGGGGCCAGTGTCAGCTTGGCAATAAGCAATTCAAGACTTATTCGGCCGCTGTGTACCAGTTGCATCAGCATTCCCAGGGCTGTTTCGAGAATCGAAATTCCGAAGGGCGCATAAGCAAATTCAACCTGTTTTTCCACCGGAGAATGAGGGGCGTGGTCTGTAGCTATTACATCGATGGTTCCGTCTTGCAATCCTGCTATAAGGGCTTCCAGGTCTTTACGACTTCTTAAAGGAGGATTGACCTTAGCATTGGTATTATATCCGGCTACCAGATCCTCGGACAGGGTTAGATGGTGAGGGGTGGCTTCGGCGGTAATCCGCAGCCCTTTTTGCTTGGCGGCTCTGACTAACTCGACAGAGCCGGCAGTGCTGATATGGCATAGATGCAGTCTGGCGCCGGTAGTCTCAGCCAGAATAATATTGCGAGATACCATGATCTCTTCGGCCGCAGCGGGCATACCGGGCAGTCCGAGATGAGTAGAAGCCAAACTTTCATTCATCTGGCCGTTTTCGACCAGCACTTTATCTTCACAGTGTTCCATCAGCGGCAGGCCGAATAAACGGCTGTAATCCATAGCCTGGCGCATGACGCGGGAATTGGAAACCGGACTGCCGTCATCGCTGAAGCCGATTACTCCGGCATCGTATAACTCAGCCATTTCAGCTATTGATTCACCTTTGCGGCCTTTGGTAATGCAGCCGATAGGCAGGACCCTTACACAGCCGGAAGCTGCTGCTTTGGATTTGATATACTCTACGACTGAGCGATTATCAATGGGAGGTTCGGTGTTGGGCATACAGCAAATTGTGGTAAAACCGCCTCTGGCGGCAGCCCGAGTACCGCTGATAATGTCTTCTTTATATTCAAAACCGGGGTCTCTGAGGTGACAATGCAGGTCGATAAAACCGGGGCAGGCCACCAGCTTTTCAGCCTCGATGGTTTCATCGGCTGCCGTGGGTGCTTTCTGATTGGTCTTTCCCAGCCATTCTATCTGGCCGTCTTTGACCAGAATACTGCCTCTGGCGTTAAGTTTTTGAGACGGGTCTATAATCTGAGCATTCTTGATAAGTATTGTTTTCATGACCGTTTACCTCCGGCCAGCAGATACAGCAAAGCCATTCTGACGGCTACGCCATTGGTAACCTGTTCATTGATTACCGATTGGCTGCAATGCGCTACCGCAGGAGAAATTTCCAGACCTTCATTCATGGGACCGGGGTGCATCACCAGTGCTTCCGGTTTGGCCAGAGCCAAACGTTTTTCGTTGAGTTGATATAGACTGGTATATTCGCGCATGCTGGGCAGCAGTCCGCTTTGCATGCGTTCAAGCTGCAGTCTCAAGACCATCACTACATCGGCATCCTTAAGGGCTAGGGCGATATCGGTTTCAACCCTTACCTGTGGGAAACCGCTATGCTGTCCGGATAGGCCGGCCGGCAACAGGGTGGGGGGACTGCAAATTGTGACCTCGGCACCCATAATGCTCAATCCCCAGATGTTGGAGCGTGAAACCCGGCTGTGTTTCACATCGCCGATTATGGTGACCTTAAGTCCTTTTAGATTGTTATAGCGGGACTTCATGGTGTACATATCCAGCAAAGCCTGTGTCGGATGGGCGTGCCAGCCGTCTCCGGCGTTGATAACACTGGCTTTTACCTGTTTGGCTGCCAGTTCCGGAGCACCGGAAGCAGGATGACGCATAATGACTACATCGGCGCCCAGAGACTCCAGAGTCATAAAAGTGTCGGTTAACGACTCGCCTTTGGAGATACTGGATGACGCTGCCGCCAGGTTGGATACATCTGCACTAAGGTTTTTGGCAGCCAGTTCAAAAGAAAGTCTGGTACGGGTGCTGTTTTCATAAAACAGAGTCATGACCGTTTTTCCGCGCAGAGCCGGCACCTTTTTAACCGGACGGCGCAAGACTTCTTTCATGGCATCTGTCACATGCAGTACCAGTTCTATCTCATCAGGTGTGAAGTCGTCCAGGTCGAACAAATGACGGTGTCGCCAGGCTGAAGCAGTCGAGGCTGCTTTGGCCGATAAAAGTAAAGTAGAGCCATCTTCCTGCCAGTTCACAGACATTACTGCGGCCCTCCTTCCGCTGTTTGAGAAATAGTTACCTGGTCCTTATTATCGGTCTCTGTAAGTTCTACATTGATCTCTTCATTACGTGCGCTGGGAATATTTTTGCCGATATAATCGGCCCGAATAGGCAATTCGCGGTGTCCGCGGTCGATCAATACCGCCAGCTGAATAGTAGCCGGACGTCCGTAATCCACCAGAGCATCCAGCGCCGCCCGGGCGCTACGACCGGTGAAAAGGACATCGTCCACCAGGATGATGGTTTTTCCGGCAATATCGATTGGAATATCCGTACCCTTGATAATGGGGTCAAGTTCACGCGAATCCAGGTCGTCGCGGTAGAGGGAAATGTCCAGTGAGCCGACCGGAATATCGACACCTTCATAACTCTTGATATTTTCAGCCAGGCGTTTAGCCAGGGGAACACCCCGGGTCAGCATGCCGACTAAAACCAGTTGGGGCAATGACTTATTACGCTCGATAATTTCGTGGGCTATGCGAGCGATAGTCCGGCGGATGTCTTCGGAGGTCATTATTACTTTTACAGGCATAAAAAACCTCTTGCACGGAAGCGGCAAGAGGTATCAAACATCTGAGTATTCAATTTACACCCCTTACCAGCCTCTCTGGACTGAGTTAAAGGTATTTCTATCACTGGTGTTATTTTAAAGGAACTGCTGCAGAAAAGCAACACTCATTCCGTTTTCGCTGGTCGGGAAAATTGCGGCATAGCCAATTTTACATATAAAATTTATACAATAAATTAACGACACTGCCGGTCACGGATTTTTAAATATAAGGTAATCCGGTATCAGACTCCCT
Source organism: Dehalococcoidales bacterium (assembly GCA_034429955.1). GTDB lineage: Bacteria > Chloroflexota > Dehalococcoidia > Dehalococcoidales > UBA3254 > DATIKD01. Next base: position 9,683 of record DAOUFH010000055.1, on the reverse strand, counting down.
TTACCCAAAATAAATTCAGGTTTATAGCGTTAAGTGATAACTTGAGATGTTCCGCTGTAGAAGGCAATATGAGTAAAAGTGTTCCCTTCCGCGGCGCCGTGATAGTGGACTTCATTAGCCGGAATCACTACCAGCATGCCGGGTTTGACGATGTGTTTTTCTGTTCTGGTGGCCAGTATACCGATGCCTGCGGTGGCTAAGATAATTTGTTCGGAATCGTGAGTGTGCCACTTAAGCTTGCTGCCGGCGGCATATTTAACTGTAGCTATACTGTAACCGCCGGTCTTTTTACCATCGACCAGAAGAGCTCGAAAGACAGGTCCTTGATCGACCATGGGGTCATTGGTGCTTTCTGCCAGTTTCAGTCCGTTGGTATCTATAACTAACATAATAATCTCCTCTAAATTTATTAAAGCCGGCTTTGTCGTTTAGCTAGCTGCGGACTTTGATTCCGCCTTTTTCTTCCATAGGCAGGATAACTGCCTGGACGCTCTTTTCAGAATAGCCTGCAGACATAGTTGCATCGAGCATATTCTGAACGGCCCTGCCAAGCTGCAGTTCGATCCCGCTCTCTTTACCGAGTTCAAGCGCCAGCGCCATATCTTTGCGTCCCAGGCTAAGTTTGAAACCGGGTTCGAAATTAGCGTTGAAGACCGTTGCAGGCATTTGTTCAAGGGACCAGCTATTGCCCGTGCTGATATGGATAATATCATATAACACAGAGGGGTCGATGCCGGCTTTGACGCCGAGTACGAAACCCTCTGCAGTAATGGCGTTGGTGGTCAGGGCAATCATATTATTGACCAGCTTGGCTATGTTGCCGCAGCCGACATCTCCAACCGGGAAAATTTTTTTGGCCATGGTTGAAAGCACCGGCCGGGCTTTTTCCAGGGCAGCGGCATCGCCGCCGACCATGATGGCGAGTGTGCCTTTATCGGCTCCGGTGGTGCCGCCGCTGACCGGTGCATCCAATACCGCAACCTCCAGAGTTGCAGCCTCCTGAGCGATGCGGCGGATTACCGTGGGAGAGTTGGTGCTCATATCGACGAAGATATCACCCTTCTGCCAGCCCTTTCTCAATCCATTGGCGCCGTTGACGACTTCTTCAACGTGTTGCGGGGTGGGCAGGCTGGCAAAGACCATACGACAGTCGCTAGCCACCTCTGCAGGAGAATCCCCCCAGCCGGCCCCTTTCTTTAATAGTTCGGCAGCGCATTCCTTGACGATATCATAAACCACCAGTTCATATCCGGCCTCCAGAATATGCCTGGCCATGTGTCTGCCCATCTGGCCTATACCGATAAAACCGATTTTCATAATTAAGCCTCCCAAATTTATACTCAGGAAGAATGCCTGGCGAAGTGCAGGCCGTCAATCAATTCTGTACAGCTAGTTGACCCGCCTGCCCGACCTGATGCCTGGCGATAATGTAAAAAGAGCGCCTGATGTTGAGAACAGGAACCAGGCGCTCTTTTGTAGCTTGAGAATTGAACCTGACGGTGTTTATACCGACCTACGGTTGCAAGACTAGCGGTATTGCCCGTATTCGCGGGTGAAATCAACCCATATTTTAACCAGTTCAGGTTTGGCTTCATCCAGAACACTGCGGGGCCCCATGATAAAACCGCCGTCTTTACCCACCACATCTATCAGTTCTTTGGCAGCGGCTTTCACCTCATCCGGAGTGCCCATTTGCAGTACTGAAACCGGCATCATACCGCTGATGCACATATGTCCGCCCAGTATTTGCTTGGCTTTATAAACGTCGGTGGTATCAAAAATACCCATCGCCCAGCCCTTGGGCAACTCAGTAAAATATTCCAGACGGGAGGTTACATTGCCTTCCAGGAAAAATACGGGAGTGATACCTTCTGCAATCAGAGCCAGGGCCAACTTTTTATAACCCGGCCAATAGAAGGTCTCCCATTGTTTTTTAGATAAGAAACCGTCCGAACCGCGGTGCATACCCAACATGGCACGGGGGTTGCCGCTTTTAACGGCCATGTTTACCAGGTTTTCTACCATATAGGGTGTAATTTTCTCAATGGCCTCAAGCAATCTATCCGGCTGGCGGTACATATCCAGCATAACCCCTTTCATGCCTCTCAGAGTATCCGACATAACATCGAAAGGAGGAAGAGAACCGCCTCCGCAGGCAGGAGTGAAACCGGCTGACCGCATATCCTTCTGAAGCTTATCCAGAATAGCAGCCTGTTTCTGCATTTCCAAACCGGCTTCATAAAAACATTTAAAGGCTGCGACGACTTCAGGATCGGCGAGAGACATGCCGATCTGAAGACCGGGATAACCGTTCAGCATTCTTCTCAGGGTAGGCAATTTTTGGAAAGCGCTGAGAGAACCCACAATCCTGGGCAGATAGACGCGCAGAATATAATCGGAGGGGTCGAATAACAAAGCGTTGTATTCATCCGCTTTCATATATTCACCCTCGATATATTGCATGGGCATATTGGGTGAGAAACCGTGACCGCCCGGCCATCTGACCTGCTTGCAGTCAAGGATGTCCAGAGCTTTACCCGGAGTAGAGGCAATCGGCCAGTACAGGTCCGGCTGAAAGTCTTCCATAACCTTCATGATGGCGGAGGCCATGGCTGCATCATCGTACATCATTTTTTGAAAGGTTATTCCGGTATAACGGGCCGGGAAAAAGCCGATGTCCTGGAGCCAGACCGGAATTCTATCCGGAATCTGCAGGCGGATAGCGGCATCCACTCTGCTCTCTCTCTGTTGAAAGGTTTCTTTGGCTTCTGGACTGTTAAATTGAATGTTTTCAGCCGCCAGCCATTTTTTAATACGCAGGTCTCTTTTTTCAGACGGGGACAGTGCGGAATTTTGTGTGTCCATGTAGAACAGTTCTCCCTTTTAGTTTTAATTAATTATTATATTAACGCAATAGTATTAATAAAGTCGATACAAGAAAGGAGCTGCTATATACGTAAAACGTATTCGCCTGTCTAATGATATATAATATCCCACGGAGTAGAAAAATTTGATATAACAGAAATGCCGCTGAGAACAACAGAAAGAGTAGTGAATACAAGAGCCGGTGCCATGGAAAGCCCTTTTCAAAAGTTAACTTTTTAAAAATAATTCAATAAATCCTTGACATATATGTTATAATACCATTAACTAATCGCATATGGAATACTCTTACGAAAAACGTAATCATATGCCGAGCACTCTCAATTCGAGCCTGAACCAGGCCAGCACCAGCTGATTTTTTAGTACCGAAACGACCAGAGGAAACAGTGATGGCGGATATCAGATACAACTGGAACCCGGCAGACCTGCCTGGGCAGGTTGACGATATTATCTTCAGTAATCATCATCCGCTTTCCGCTAAACGGAATAACCCTCAAAAAAGTAATATTTCAAATCACCTGAAAAGATCGCTTTCCCTCCGTATTTATACAGGAATCCCTCCGGAGATATAACCACCGGACCGCCCGGTATATTCAATCTCTCTATAGTACTTTGCAGGTTTACATCATTGCTACGTTAATCCAAATAAGAATATCGAATAGTAATTGCCATGGGCCAAATATATAAAAATAATATAGGAAAGGAACGGTTAAAAATGAAAACTTACAAAATGTATATCGACGGTAAATGGGTAAACGCCTTGTCAGGAAAAACCTATCCGGTTATTAACCCTGCCAATGGAGAACAGTTTGCAGAAGCAGTAATGGGTGGCGTAGAAGACGTTGACCTGGCAGTTGCAGCCGCTAAAAAAGCCTTCCCGATCTGGTCAGCCAAACCGGTGGCAGAGCGTGCCCGTATTTTAAAAGAAATCGCTGCCAAAATAAAAGAGAATATGGCCGACATCATCGCTATGGATATTATTGATCATGGTTCTCCTAACGGTTTCGCCAATGGCATGTCCTGGGCTGCACCCATGTTCTTTGATACGTTGCCTGATGTGGCAAAAACTATGATGGGGAAAGCTGAATATAATATTATGCCCGGACTGGAGCCGACTTTGCGCCGCGAACCTATCGGTGTTGTAGCCGGTATCGTACCCTGGAATATCCCTTTGATGATTTCTGCCAAAATCGCTTCAGCTCTGGCTACCGGTAATACCTGTGTAGTGAAACCTGCCAGTGTTACCCCCGTCGGTGCTGTCCAGTTATTAGAGATTATAGCTAAGCATCCGGATCTGCCGGCTGGCGCCGTCAATCTGGTTATTGGCCCCGGCAACACTGTCGGAGCCAGATTGGCTTCGCATCCTGATGTTCATATGGTCGCTTTCACCGGCAGCAGCGAAGCCGGTAGAGATATTATGGCTGCCGCCGCTTCTACCGTTAAGCGTCTCTTCCTGGAATTAGGCGGGAAGAATCCCTTTATCGTCCTGGATGACGCCGATGTCGATTTCGCGGCCAAAGGTTTGGCTGATAACCTGGCATTCAATACCGGAATGCTTTGCGGCGCTCCCGGCAGAGTCTATGTCCCAGAAAGTCTGCACGATAAATTCTTGGAAAAACTGATTAAATATTGTGATCAGATAAAATATGGTGATCCTAATGATAAAACTGTTACCATGGGCCCGGTTATCTCTGCAGAGCATCGGGACAAAATCGAAGGTTATTACAAAATCGGCCTGGCAGAAGGCGCCAAACTGGTCTACGGCGGCAAACGCCCCGCTGCTCCGTTAGATAAAGGTTTTTACGTTATGCCCACCATTTTCACTGATGTAAAACAAGGTTCAAGACTGGCTACGGAAGAAATCTTTGGACCTGTAGCGGTGATCATCAAATACAAGACGGAAGAAGAAGTTATCGCTATGGCCAATGATAATATCTTCGGTCTGGCTGCCTCGATCTGGACAACCAACACACTCAGAGCTCAAAAAGTTGCCTATCAAATCGAATCAGGTATGGTCTGGGTCAATACTCACAGTGAAATGGGCGGACTGCCCTGGGGCGGTGTCAAACAGAGCGGTATCGGTAAAGAAGGCGGTTTATACGGGTTGCAAGAGTTCACGACTCTTAGAAGCGTCTGCATCAACTTGAAAAGCGGCCTTAAACTCTAATCAATAACTCGAATAAAAAAGGGCGGATTATCCGCCCTTTTTTATTTGTCTGTACTTTCTGAGATTTGCATCAATTCCACCGGAGCGCCATTATCTTCAATAAAAGCTACCAGTACTCCGGGTGAAGGACTGTTGGGTTCTATAATAACCTTTTTGTCTTGCAGGGCAGCGGCCAGATTAGCTACCTCAAAAGCTACGTGAGGTACGGTTTGAACCAGCTGGGGCAGGGGGCAACCCTTTTCAAAGCGCATCCATTCAATTTTATAAGGGCTTGCCTCGCAACCGCTGACATACATCTTGAAAGACGGCAGATAAACCTCTCCGTCTTTCTTTTGGCTGGTAGGAATTCCCAGATGATTATATTTCAACATCTCTTCAAATTGCCTTCCGGACTATCGGGGAAAATAATACTCGACATAAAAATTATACCGTATTTATTGTAATTGTAGAAATTAATCGTAATAAGGCCGTTGTTCATCTACAACTACAGGTTTACCTGTAACGGGATGAGGATAATGGAAGGGGCATATCCATTTTGTAGGATAGAAAGTCTCGAAAGCAGGTTTATCAAAGGGTACTTTGGGAGGACGGCTCTGATAAGACGGCTCTGTCTGCTTTTCCGGAGCTACAAACCCTCTGTTATAATGGGCAAAGAAATACATCCACCAGCGCACCTTCCAGATTTTCCATACCCCGTCTTCCTTGATATAGTCATTCTCATAGATGCCATTTTCCCAACCCTGAAAGACCTTTTCGCCCACAGGTTCGGTTACAGGTCCAAAGCCATACCAGCGACCGCGCGCTGTCAGACCATCCGGCGCTACATCAACAATAGGAGAAAGCTGCATTACCTGGTGTAAAAAGTCTGGATTTTTGCGAACGCCCTTATTCTCGGTTCTGGGTTTAAAAAATCGTTTAACGCCTGCTATTCCATGGAATTCACCGGCTGCCAGCCTTAAAATAGTATCGGGTCTGTCAGCGAATAAATCAACGATCTCATCAGTCATAAAGTTATCCAGATAATAGCCATAGGCTCGCTGTAATTTTTTAATCTCTTCGATATCTTTAAAACGTTGAAGCTGTCCGCTTAAAGATTTAACCTGTTCCTGCAGAGAGTTCACCTGTGATTCCAACTCCTGAGTATTCATACCTTCCTCCTTAATACATATTGGATAAATCATTTCGATTAAGAAATATTGTATTGGGCCTGCTTAGAAAATGTCAAAATAAATCAAAGCCGGTGGGAATTATGACCAGGCTACAAGAGGGTGGATATTTATAACAGGAAAGAAAGTTGTTTTTTCACTCTAACGATTATAATCAAGATAGCGGCCGCTCAGAAAGGCCGCTATCTATTAAAAATAACGCTTAGTCCGAAAAGGAGGATTCTCCTAAAGTCCAATCCAGCGGTAATACCTGCACGATGTCGCCTGTACGGACTTCCTCTCCTTCAAAGATAAGGGTTAGCGAGTTTGAGTTTACAATGGTGCCCATTGGGCCGGCTTCGGGTGAATGGTTCAAGACTACTGAATAACGGCCGTTATTCTTCTGCAGCCGTGTCCATTTAGCCAGTCCCATAGAGCGTTTGCCGGGTATTTCATCTTCCGCCACGGCCTCAATTATAGGATGCTTCAAATCGGTGTAACCCAGCATCTTCAAAATGGCCGGTCTGACCAGCGTTTCAAAATTGATCAGGCAGCCGGATGACGGTCCCGAAAGAACAAAAAAAGGCACTGAGGTAGCGGGTTGGCAGTGATATTCTCCGAATGAGAAGGAGGCTCCCGGCCCGATATTGATCCGGGCCATGTGGAGCTGGCCGTTCTTTTTAATCATCGTTCTGACCAGATCGAAATCGCCTTTGGAAGCGCCTCCGCTGGTTATAATGACATCTGCCGGCAGGGCAGACTGGATTCGGGCCTGCAGAGAGTCCTCTGTATCACCGGCGATGCCGCAAAAACGAGGCAGACCGCCGACGTGGGATACCAGTGTGGTTAAAGCCAGGGAGTTACTGTCATACGATTTGCCGGGTGACAGAGGCTGGCCGGGAGAGACCAGTTCATCGCCGGTAGAAATGATAGAGACGCGCGGACGCCGGTAGACCTTGATTGAATCGATGCCCAGGGTGGTAATAACTGAAAGCTGGGCGATGCCCAGTACCTTGCCGCAGGATAAAATGCGGGTACCCCGGCGGGTACTGGTCCCGGCCCTGGCGATATTAGTGCCGGATTTCAAGGAGATATAAATTTTGACTGCGGTCGGATTACCGGGATTAGGTCCGCATTTGTTATCCGGTTCATCGGTATCTTCAAATCTGACCACACAATCGGCTCCGGCAGGGACTACCGAGCCCGTCATGATACGAATGGCGGTGCCGGGAACTACCTCTTTATTTGAAATTCCTCCGGCCCGGGCTGTATCGATTATCCGCAGCACAACCGGATTGGTTCGTGAGGCGTTGACTATATCCTCTGACCTGACCGCATAGCCGTCTGGCATAGCCGAGTCCAGTGTGGGCAAATCGAACCGGCTGCAAATATCTTCGGCCAGTACCTGACCCAGACACTCGGCCGGCGGTTTCTGCTCGATATCTAGAATCGGGATTTTATCCAGAACGATTTTCAGGGTTTCTTGAAAGGTTGTCATTATTTAGCTCCTTTAGTTCTCCGGCAATTTGACGGTATGCGAGCGTAGGTCTGAAATTCAGATCTCTATGTTGCGGAGACCATATCGGCAGGCAGGCAAAAACGCACCGGTCCGTTTTCCGCAGGCTCGCTGGCAGTATAGATTTTGACGTTGATACCGTAAGTATGCAGCAGGTTGTTTTCGGTAATCACTTCAGTAGCAGGTCCAAAAGCTATAAACTTCCCCCTATTCATTAAAGCGACTTTGCAGGTATACATCAAGGCATGATTGGGAAAGTGAGTGGAAAGAATAATCGTGATGCCCTGTTTGGAAAGTTTTTCAATCATTTTAAGTACCAGCGCCTGATTTTTGAAGTCCAGAGCAGAAGTCGGCTCATCCATCAAAATTACATCCGGCTCCTGGACGAGTGTGCGGGCAATTACGGTCAACTGGCGTTCCCCTCCGCTTATCTGAGTGAATTTACGGTCTCGGAGATGGCTGATGCCGGCTGTCTCAAGCGCCTTTTCGGCCAATTCGGTATCATGCCTGGATGGAGAGGCGAACATTTTAAGGTGAGGAGCCCGCCCCATTTTAACGACCTCAATCACGCTGTAAGGGAATGGAGCGCTATGCTCCTGGAAAACAAAACCGATTCTTTTAGCCAGGTGAGTCTTGTTGAAGGCAAGAATATTGTTGCCGTCCAGCAAGCATTCTCCGTTTCTGGTTTTAAGAAAGCCTCTCAGACAGCGCAGCAGAGTGGTCTTGCCGCAGCCGTTTGAGCCCAGCAAACAGAGTGTATCTCCTTTCTCCAGTTCGAAGCTCAAATTATCGAGAATTATACGCTCTCCATAGTTGAAAGCGATATTGGAAACTGCAATTTTAGCGGTCATAATAATACCTCGGGTTTACTAAATCACACATTTTTTACGACCAACCGCCGCGGGTTTTTCTGATTAGATAACCAAAGAAGGGCGCACCGATGACAGCGGTTAAGATACCGAGTGGAATTTCGGATGAACTGATGGTCCTGGCGATATCGTCTATAGCCAGCAGGTACATGGCGCCAATAACCATGGAAACAGGAATAAGGATTTTATGGTCAGGACCGAAGAGCATTCTACCGATGTGGGGAATAACCAGCCCCACCCAGCCTATGATGCCGCTGATACAGACTGCCGAGGCTGTCAACAAGGTGACACAAAAGATCACCACACCCTTGAGAATTTCGGTGTTGATGCCCAGAGAACTGGCTTCTTCTTCTCCCATAGAAAGTACATTTATGCGCCAGCGTACGAGCATTAAACCTGTGACACCGACAGCCATGAACGGTACGGTCCAGATAATATCATTGGCTGTTACTGAGCTTAAGCCGCCGATCAACCAGAAAGTAATAGCCGGTAAAACCGAGTAAGGGTCGGCTAAAAATTTGGTACCTGAAACAAGAGCGTTAAAAAGGGCGGAGACCACTATACCTGACAGTACGAGCATTATGACGGGTGTAGTACTGTAGACTCGGCTCAGCATGTAGGTAATCGCGACGCCTATCATACCGAAAATCAAGGCAGAGATGCGAATCAGGGCCGGATCGCCGGAGATTAAAATGGCGATAGCGGCACCAAAACCGGCGGCAGAAGATACTCCCAGGATGTCCGGGCTGACCAGAGGATTTTTAAAGATCCCCTGGAATGAGGCTCCGCTGACGGATAAAGCGGCCCCGATACACATCGCTAAAAAGGCCCTGGGCAGGCGTACCTGCAGAATAATAATGGCGTCTGTATCCTGCCAGGTCTGGTTAATCGGCAGGAAAGTGGAAAGCAGTATCTTAACACAATCCGTCAGTGAAACGTGATAACGTCCGATAATTAGAGAGACCAGAAACAGTACGATAGGCAATATAATCAATATAGCGATAGCTTTTTTGGATAGTCGCGAACTCTTCTTCGCGGTCAGTATATTTTGCATGATAGCTGTTATTCCTGATTTTTATAGATTAGTAACCTGAGGCGGTATT
>DAOUFH010000054.1:0-6204 GCA_034429955.1 Dehalococcoidales bacterium | reverse complement strand
GTCAACCGGCCTCCGGTTGCTAGCTGCAAAGCTCAACCGCCAGTATATTGATAGCCAGATCGGACTCATATTTACCGGTCTTAATTGCGATATCGGTCTCCAACAGGCTCTTATAAATCTCCTTCAAACGTTCCAGCGTATAACGTTGGGCTCGCACCGAGAGCTTTTCCAGGGCAAAAGAATTGAACAAACCCAGTCGCTGCTGGATTTCAAGGGTGTTTTTTCGCAAAGCTTTCAGCTCTTTTATCTGCACCATCATCTGGACCTGACGGGCCAGCAGTACCAGTATCTGCGGCGCCACTACACCCGCCTGTAAAAGTTTCTGCAGGCATTTCTCAGCCGGACCGGCCTGCCGGTCGATGATATAGTCTATCAGGTCGTATATCACCGCTTCACGAGAGGCACTGACCACCTCCCTGACGTCCTTTTCTTCAATCCGCCGGCCTCCGGTATAAGAAACCAGTTTCTGTATCTCGTTGGATAAAGTATAGAGGTCTCCGCCTATATAGTTCATCAGCAGATTGGTGGACTGCACCGATATACTGCCACCATACCGGTTGACCCTCTCCTGGATCCATTGTGATAGTTTGGCTCCCTTCAAAGCTGCAAAGGTCATCACCTTCGCTCCGGACGCTATCGCATTATATAAAGGATTATTCTGCAGCGGCTTTTTTTTGTTCTCTATGGAATCGGTCAGAACTAAGACAGTGGACTGTGGCAGGGAATTGATGCACTCAGCTAAAAGCTCCTCCTCTTTTTTCCCGCCAGAGTCGGATTCACGCTCGCTTTTACGAGCGGAAGCAGCCTTTTTGGGCTTGGCGCGCTCATCCGGCTCAAAGCGGTCCAGCAGACCTTTGATAATCACCAGCCGGCAGGGTGCCAGAAAAGGTACCGTCTCCACCGCCGGACGCAGCTCATTCAGGGTCAGTTTTTGTCCTTCCAGAACGGTAGTATTGGTAATCAAAAGAGAGGGATCGCCCAGACCGGCCTTGATTTGATTGAGGGCCTCTTCACGGGAAAACCGGTCTTCACCCCACAGAATATATAGCAAAAATCAACTCCTTGATTCAAATGGTGCCGACTATGACTTATTTTAACACACCGCAGACGGCTGATAACACCGCCCCGACTGCCGGGGCCGCAGCCTGCAACAGCCATCGATTGAAGATTATACCGGCACAGAGTAAAATGTAAGATGATTCGCAGGCGCATTCTGCCAACAAAAAAGCAAGGAACAGCAAATGAGTGTTGATATAGGCATAGTAGGGCTTTCCAAGAGCGGCAAGACAACCGTTTTTAACGGTCTTACCAGAGGCACGGCCGCTACGGGCGGATATTCCAATAAAGCCCAGGCCAACATCGGCATGGCGGCTGTTCCTGATGAACGCATCCATGAACTGGCCAAGATCTTCAATCCTAAAAAGAAAGTCTTTGCCGAAGTTAAATATATCGATATCGGCGCTTCGGTCAAAGAGATGGCCACCGATAAAGGCATCGGCGGACAGCTTTTGAACCAGTTATCTACAGTCGATGTACTGCTCAACGTCGTGAGGTCTTTCCAAGACGACAGCCTGCCCCACCCGGACGGCAGTCTGGATGTCGCCCGCGATATCGAATCCATGAACATGGAGCTGGCTTTTTCCGACCTGGCCATTATGGAAAAACGGTTGGAGAAAATGGAAAATTCCCTGAAAGCCGCCAAGGCGGCTGAACGCAGTTTGATACAAAAAGAACAGGAATTAATGGCCAAAATCAAAGCCGACCTGGAAAAAGATATGCCTATCCGGGAGATGGATTTGACGCCGGATGAGCTCAAATCTCTGAGCAACTACCAGTTTCTGACAGCCAAACCTCTGCTGCATGTGGTCAACCTGGGTGAAGAACAGTTGTCCGAGGCTAAAAAACTGGAAGAAGCCTGGAATAAAGCTTATGCCAAACCCAAATCCAGGGTGATCGCTTCCTGCGGTAAACTTGAAATGGAATTGTCCCAGATGGGCGAAGAGGCCATGGATGATTTCCGTAAAGAGTTCGGCATGACCGAATCGGGTCTGGACCGTACCCTTAAGGTATCCTACGAACTGCTCGACCTGATATCCTTTCTGACAGTTGGAGAAGACGAATGCCGGGCCTGGCCTATCAAGAACGGCACGGAAGCAGTCAAAGCCGCCGGTAAAATACACACTGATATAGAACGGGGTTTTATCAGGGCGGAAGTTATTCATTATGCCGACCTTCTGAAAGCCGGGACTATGGCGGAAGCCAAAAAACAGGGACTGCTGAGATTGGAAGGCAAGACCTATGTCGTTAAGGACGGAGACTGCATCAACTTCCTTTTCAATGTGTAATTTAAAAAGGAGATTGAGAGATTAAGTTGGCGGTGTATACAGTTCTGATAGTCGAGGATGACCGCACTCTATTAGACTTGCTCAAATATAATTTGAACAAAGAGGGTTACCGGCCTCTGACAGCTACCGACGGCTTGTTGGGCCTGGAGATGGCGCGCCGGGAAAAGCCAGATTTGATAATCCTGGATATCATGTTGCCCAGGATGGATGGCATGGAAGTCTGCCGGACCCTGCGCAAAGAAATGACGATACCTATCCTGATGCTGACCGCCAAGGCGGAGGAAATCGACAAAGTCCTGGGGCTCGAAATAGGTGCGGATGACTATATGACCAAACCTTTCAGCATGCGCGAACTGCTGGCCAGGGTACATGCCATGCTCAGGCGCTCCGAGATGTTGCAGAGCACCGTCGAAAAAAATAACGCAGAGCAAGAGTCTATTCACTCCGGACAACTGGAGATCGACATCGGCAGGCACAATATAAAATATAATGGCCGAACCCTGGAGATGACGCCCAAAGAGTTTGACCTGCTGGTCTTCCTGGTCCGTAACAAGGGGCAGGTCTTTAACCGTGAAATACTTTTATCCAAGGTCTGGGGTTATGATTACGCGGGAGACACCCGTACGGTTGATGTGCATATCCGCTGGCTGAGGGAAAAGACCGAAGAAAACCCCGAATCGCCGGTACACCTGATTACGGTCAGAGGGGTTGGCTATAAATACGAAGAATAACCTAGTTTCAGACGGTCCGCAAAACCGTCCGGATATTAATAATGCAATAGCTCGCCTACCCCGGTGATGAGCAGATGTTCCCCCGTTTTGGTGTGAAACAATCACGCCGATCATTGAGGTAAAATATATGCTGCGCAGTTTGTATCTAAAGATAACCCTGCCTTTTATTCTTCTGATAGTAGTAAGCATGATTGTATTGGGCTTTGTACTGGTCAATACCGAGCGTAATTCACAGCTCAACACCCTCCAGAATTATCTGACCAGTGAAGCCCGCTTGATATCCGAAAGCGTCAAAGAAGACTTTCAACCTCCCGTTCAAGCCGCCGATCTGGCCGAGAAAGCCGGCATTATCGGTACGGATATTCAGGCCAGGGTAACCTTTATCGCCGCCGACGGCACAGTGCTGGGGGATAACTGGGAAGACCCTGCCAATATGGAGAATCATGCCGGCCGGCCCGAGGTAATCGCTGCTCTCGAAAGCGGGTTCGGACAGAGCGTCCGTTACAGCACTACCACAGGGCTGGATACCATGTATATCGCCCTGCCCGTAGACAGCTACGGAGTGGTCAGAGTGGCCCTGCCGGTCACCACCATCAATACCGCCATCAGCAACACCATACGTACCATTGTTCTGACCATCGTAATAGTGACACTGCTGATTGTCGTGGCAGCTTCTTTCATCACCCGCATGATAACTCAATCCACCCGCCAGGTAACCCGTGCGGCGGTACGCATAGCAGCCGGACAGTACGACCATACCATCAACATCAATTCCAATGATGAACTGGGCAGCCTGGGGAATGCCTTCAATAAGATGTCGTCCAATCTTAAAAATACCATGGCAGATATCTCAAATGAAAGAAACAAGCTCTCCACAGTCCTGTATACTCTGACCGATGGAGTTATGATTACCGATATCCATAGCCAGCTGGTAATGGCTAATCCGGCTGCCGAGGCTATGTTCAACTTTAAAGAGAAAGAGGCGGCCGGCCAACCTCTGATTGAAGTCACTTATAATCACGTTATCGAAAACTTGCTTAAACAATGCCTGACTACCCTGCAGAAACAGTCCGCCGAGGTAGATACCACCAGCGGCAGATTCCTGCGAGTCTTCGTCGTCCCGTTAAAAACCGAAACTCTTACCGGCGCAGTGATACTGCTGCAGGACCTGACTGAATTACGTAGCCTGCAAACCATGCGCCGCCAGTTTGTCGGTAATATCTCCCATGAACTGAAAACACCGCTGGCAGGCATTAAAGCGGTCATCGAAACTTTACAGGACGGGGCTTTGAATGAGCCGTCAACCGCACTGGATTTTCTTAAAAAAGCCGAAGTCGAAGTCGATAGCATGACACAATTGATTAACGAATTGATTGAGTTGACCCGCATCGAGACCGGGGCAGCCCAGTTGGAGAAGGTCTCGCTTAATCTGAACACTTTGGTCAATGAGACAGTCAACCGTCTGGGCACTCAGGCAGAACGCAAACAAATCAAAATCACCACCGCTTTCCAGCCGGATTTGCCTGAAGTCCAGGCGGACAGGGAACGCCTGTTGCAGGTGGTCGGCAATATTCTGCATAACGCCATCAAGTTCACTCCCCAGAATGGACAAATTCAGATATCCACCGCTGTCAAAAACGGCTCGGTGGTCACATTGATAAAAGATACCGGAATCGGAATCTCGAAAGAAGACCTGAGGCATATTTTCGAGCGTTTCTTCAAGGCCGACAAATCACGCACCTTTGAAGGCAGCGGACTGGGACTGGCCATCGCCAAGCACATCATCCAGGCCCACAATGGTAAAATCTGGGTAGAAAGCACGGAAGGTCAGGGGTCCACTTTCGGATTCAGCCTGCCGGTGAAGTCCTGATAACAGACTGTTGTTAACTGCAAGATAGTCCGGTTTACCTTATAAAAATATATGCCGAGTTATTTGGTCAGGTTATTCAAGCCGGGGCAAATAAAATACCGCCGGTTACCTTACCTTTTGTTGCTTTGCGTACCGGTTTCCATCCTGTTCTACCTGCTTAAAGTCAATCATCTCATAGTATCCATTATTACGATTCTGGCCATATTGCCGGTAATTTACCTGATGACCAGGTCCACCGAAGAGTTGTCCCTGCGGTCCGGCAGAATCACCGGCAGCCTGCTTAATGTAACCTTCGGTAACGCCTTTGAAATCATAACCGGCTTTCTGGCCCTCAGGGCCGGACTGGTCGAGATGGTCAAAGCCTCCCTGGTCGGCTCCATTATTCTCAATCTGCTGCTGGTAATCGGCCTGAGCATGTTTTGCGGCGGATTGAAGTACAAGGCCCAGCGTTTCGACCGTACAACGGTGGGAGTAGCCTCCTCGATGCTGCTGATCGCGGTGGTCGGACTGGCGATACCCACCTTATATGCGGCGCTGACCGGACAATCGCACCATGTGCTCAGCCGGATAGTGGCGGCGACACTGGGCATCACCTATCTTTTAAGCCTGGTTTTCACGCTGATTACCCACCGTCATCTTTTCCGGACTCAAAGGTCCGCCGCGGAACAAGCTGAATGGAGCACTAAAAAAGCCCTACTGATGCTCCTGATAAGTGTGGTGCTGGCGGCCGTCGAATCCCGGGTGCTGGTGTCCAATATCGAAGCGATAGTTGCCGCTACCGGGATAAGCCAGGTCTTCCTGGGACTGGAAGTGATAGCCATCATAGGCAACATTCCCGAAATCATGACGGCTATAACTTTCGGCTTAAAAAATAAAATCACTCAATCCCTGGAAATCGGTATGAATTCAGCCACTCAAATCGCCCTTTTCGCCATACCTATTCTGGTCTTCTTAAGCCCATTGACCGGTGTAACACTCAGCCTGGCTTTCGCTCCCTTTCAAATTGCCGCCATAATCCTGGCAGTGATGATTATCAACTACCTGGGCAGCGATGGAATCTGCAACTGGCTGGAAGGAATCCAGCTCACTGCGGTCTATGTCATCATGGCGGTAGCCTTTTATTTCCTGTAAATAAGGGCCTTATTGACAAGTATAAAGTGACACTTTATACTTTATATTATGACCATCAAGCCTTCCGAAAACCGGTTTAAAATCAGTGAGTTAGCCAGAGCGGCGGGGGTGTCCCCTTCCACTATTC
>DAOUFH010000053.1:0-2168 GCA_034429955.1 Dehalococcoidales bacterium | reverse complement strand
GTATATTATGTTTCCGGACACTTCCGGAGTACTGGATGTGCCTTTGACCGGTCAAAAGCAATATTTCCCGGCCGGCGGTGTTACGGTGGAGGCTTTGCGCAAGACCGGCGCCAGCAAAGTGACTTTCGCACTGGGTCTCAGCACCTCACTCTCGGCGGCCCGCCTGCTGGACAGCAAGTTCAAAGTGCCCTATGAAGCGCTGGAACTGCCTCTGGGGCTGGAGGCTACCGACCGTTTCATCGATGCTCTGCGCCGCCGCTATCATATCGATGTGCCCGAATCCATCAACCAGGAGCGCGGACGGGTGCTGAATATGATTTCCAATATGCATCAGTATACCTATAACAAGCGGGTGGCTTTGTGGGGCGACCCCGACCATCTGGTCTCGCTGGTGGAGTTCCTGCGCCTGCTCAATATGCGGCCCGTCTATATCGTCACCGGTACCCCTGCCGGCAGCTTCGAGAACCGTATTGCCGACGCTCTGAAAGGCTCTGTACCTGAAGCTAAAGTATTGCAGGGTTACGGCGCGGATATGTACCGTCTCCATCAGTGGATCAAACAGGAGAAAGTCGACCTGCTGATAGGTAACACTTACGGAAAATACATTTCCCGTGATGAAAATATTCCCCTGGTGCGCATCGGATTCCCGATTCTCGACCGGGTCGGCCATCAGTACTTCCCGATAGTCGGTTATCGCGGCGCACTCAGGATTCTGGAGATGATTTTGAACGCCTTCCTGGAAAAGCAGGACCGGGAATGCCTGGAGGAGACGTTCGAGCTTGTGATGTAAAAATCACAGGATGGGGGTGACACTATGATAGAAATTCTTAAGGACCGTCAGAATCAGGTTTTTGAAGGCGCTAAGAACGCCGATTTCAATATGGATTGCAATAAGGCCAGTGCGGCCGGTTCGGTCAGCCAGCGGGCTTGCGTTTTCTGTGGCTCCAGGGTTGTACTTTATCCCATCGCTGATGCGATTCATGTCGTCCACGGCCCCGTGGGCTGCGCCGCTTATACCTGGGATATCCGGGGCGCCCTGTCTTCCGGGCCGGAACTGCACCGTCTGAGTTTCTCCACCGATTTGCAGGAGAAAGACGTTGTTTTTGGCGGAGAGAAGAAACTATATAAAGTGTTGACCGAGTTGATCGACCGTTATCAGCCCAAAGCGGCTTTTGTCTACGGCACCTGCATTGTGGGTGTTATCGGCGACGATATGGATGCGGTCTGTCGCAAGGTCAGCGCTGAGAAACAGATCGATGTTATTCCGGTGCATTCCGAGGGTTTCAAGGGTACCAAGAAGAACGGTTATCAGGCGGCCTGCCAGGCCCTGATGCAGATCATCGGCAAGGGCGATATCTCCGGCATCTCTCCGGCCAGTCTCAATATTCTGGGTGATTTCAATGTAGCCGGGGAGACCTGGCAGATCAAGGACTATTACCGGCGTATCGGCATTGAGGTGGTCTCGACTATTACCGGGGACGGCCGGGTGGCTGAAATCAGCCGCGCTCACGGGGCCAGGCTGAATGTAGTGCAGTGCGCCGGTTCCATGGTCAGCCTGGCCAAAATGATGGAAGAAAAATATCAGATTCCCTATATCAGGGTTTCGTATTTCGGTATAGAAGATATGAGCAAAGCTATCTATGATGTGGTGGAACGTCTGGGTGACAGCGCTATGCTGGAGCGGGCACAGGATCTGGTGCGGGCGGAGGTGGAGGCGATCATGCCTGAAATCCGGCAGATGCGTCGCAGACTGGAAGGCGCCCGCGCCATGGTCTACACCGGGGGCGCCTTCAAAGTCTTTTCCCTGGTACGTTCTTTGCGGACGCTGGGTGTCAAGACCGTGGTGGCCGGTTCTCAGACCGGCGACAAGGAAGATTACCGCCAGCTGCGCGACCTGTGTGATGAAGGTACGGTGTTGCTGGATGATACCAATCCCATGGAACTGGCTAAATACGTTCAGGAAAAGCAGGTTGATATTTTAATCGGAGGGGTCAAGGAACGGCCGGTGGCCTACAAGCTGGGTGTCGGTTTTTGCGACCATAACCATGAGCGGAAGATTTGTCTGGCCGGTTACAGCGGCATGTTGAATTTCGCCCGCGAGGTCTACAGCTCGGTCTGCAGCCCCGTCTGGTCTTTGCTGCCGCGCCGTCGGGCTTTTACGGGAGGTG
>DAOUFH010000052.1:0-12106 GCA_034429955.1 Dehalococcoidales bacterium | reverse complement strand
GGTCTTCTGCCAGGCGGTAAACATAGGCAGGGCAGAAATACAGGCAGGGTTGTTCCCGGCATTTATCCCGGCAAACTGTATTATCTTTTATCTTGAGATGGCTCTCCTCATCAACCTTGAATCTATCCAGAAATAATTTATCTTCTATTTTTACAGCCATCATTTTACCTCTGGTCTATATTATTTAACCGCTCTCAAGGCTCTCCAGACTATCTTGACCAGCTTGATCAGTCCGATCTTCTGCTTGATAACATCCATAATCAGCTTCTGTTTCCGTTTCTTGGGTACACCGTCGACAGTCAGCATTTCCCGGCAGGCGTATTGCACAACTTGCGGCAGCTGGTTGAACAGATCTGGATTTTTATAGAGGAAATCACCGAAACCCTTATATTTCTTCATATCCCTCATGACAAAGGACTCTTCCATGGCTTGCACATAAGAGGACAGCCCGGTTTTACTGAAATCGCCCGATTTCATGGCGATTTTAATAGCCTCAGCGGCCATTTTACCTGAGGCCATTGCCAGATTGCTGCCTTCACGGTGCAGGGCATTGAACAACATAGCCGAATCGCCGGCGATTAAAAATCCATCGCCAACCAGTTGCGGCATGGTGGTATAACCGCCTTCGGACAGCCAGTGGGCGGTATATTCGATGGGCTTGCCGCCTGCAATCAGCGGAGCAACCATGGGATGCTGCTTATAGGCTTCCAGTAAATCATAAGGTTTGAGTTTGGACTCGGCAAACTGGGCCAGGTTAGCACCGACCGAAATCGAGACAGAACTTTTGTTGGTATAAACGATAGCCACGCCATCCAGCCCGCCGGTCATTTCACCCAGGACTTCGGTCGTTACACCGTCAGTGGCAGAAACCCCGAAGCGCTGCTCGATGATCTCGGGCGCCAGTTCAATAGTCTCTTTCACAGCCAGTGCGACATGCTCGGCTTTAACATCTTTACGGAAACCGCTTTTAGCCGCCAGAGGAGAATTAACCCCGTCCGCCAGCAACACCACTTTAGCAGTGATTTCACCGTCCTCACGGTTGGTGGCGACACCAATGACCTTGCCGGAGCTATCCCTTAGCAGGTCCACGACAGTGGTACCGGGGACAATCAGAGCGCCTTTCTTTTTAGCCTGCTCCGCATACCAGCGGTCAAATTTGGCACGGCCTACTGTAAATACGTTTTGCTTACGTTCCTGAGCAAAAATGCTGTCGCGGTAACCGATGCTCAAACCGGCTTCTTTGGAGAGATACCAGATACGTGACTCTACAATATTTCTTTCGATCGGGCAGCCCAGTTCCATATAGTCAGGCAGTACCTGAGCCAGGTTATAACCATAGAGCACGCCCCCGGACATGTTTTTGGAGCCGGGATATTCGCCTCTTTCAAAAACTATAGTTTTTATACCGGCATCTGCCAGAATACAGGCTGCCGAAATACCGGCCGGGCCGGCGCCGACAATTGCGACATCGAAGGACTCGTTCATTATTTTGCCCCTTGGGTCTTAAGATTAGCAGCCCTGGCTTTCAACCCTTTTATCAGCTCGGGCACAACCTTCTGATACTCACCGATAATCGAATAATCCGCAATCTGGACCATGGCCGCATTTTTATCGGAGTTAATAGCAAGTACTTTTTCAGAACCCTGCATACCGACCAGATGCTGGACTGCACCGGAGACGCCTATGCCCACATACAGCTTGGGAGAGACTGTTTTACCGGTCTGACCCACCTGTCTGGCATAAGGCAGTAATCCCGCTTCCACCAGCGGTCTGGAGCAGGCCAGAGTGCCATCTAATAGCTCGGCCAGCTCTTCAAACATCGTAAAATCCTTGCTGTCGCAGGCGCCCTTGCCTATTACCACCAGAACCTGGGAATGAGTGATATCGACCGCGCCTGCGGTATCCAGCATAATGGTATCCAGAATGCGGGGGACAACCTCGGCAAATCCGGCATACTTCACATCGACTATCTCACCGCTGCGTGAATCATCCTTTTTGGGCATTTTCATAACCTTGGGACGCACGGTGCTCATCTGAGGACGGTGATTACGGCATAAAATAGTAGCCATGATGTTGCCGCCGAAGGTCGGACGGGTCATCAGTAAAAGCTTTTCTTTCTCATCGATATCCAGCCCGGTACAATCGGCCGTCAGGCCGGTTTTAAGCTGGGTAGCCACTACGCTGGACAAATCCCGGCCCAGCGGGGTAGCACCGATCAGCAGGATATCCGGCTTGACTTGCCGGGTCAAGTCCGTTAAGGCATTACCATATACTTTAGAAAAATAAGTCTCCAGCACGGGACTTTCCATTACGTAAACTTTATCGCAACCATAGGCAATGGCCTCTGAAGCGATATTTTTAACGTTATGTCCGATTAAGAAACCGAGGACCTGGGTATTCAGTTTACCGGCCAGTTCACGCGCTTTGCCCACCAATTCCCAGGCTACTTCAGCAGCGGCACCATTGCGGGTCTCGATAAAAACCGCCACCCCTTTATAGTCTGCCAGTCCTGCGTTCTGCGCAGCCGGCTGTTCCTTCTTCTTCACCGGTTTTTCAAACCAGATGGCATCGGCCGGACAGACGGCTACGCACTTGCCGCAGCCGATGCATTTTTCTGCATCGATGAGAGCGACTCCATCTACGATATCCGCCGCTCCGACCGGGCACTCCCCCACGCACGCCTGACAGCCTGTACATTTTTTGGTTATAATTTCTGCAACTTCGCGACCTTTACTGTTTTTAGGCATTTTATCCCTTACCGTCTGTATTCAGTACTTCCGCCATTAGAGCGGATTCTTTCTCAAAGAGAGTATCGAGTAATGTGGCAACACCCTTCTCGAGTCCTTCGCCGGTCTCAAATACAGGACCTCCTTTACGAGGAGGAGGAGCGAAAATCGTCCTGACGGAAGTAGGAGAACCTTTCAAGCCGAGCATTTCGGGAGTAGCACCCAAATCTTTAGCACCCCAGACTTTAATCTCCTGCCTGATGGCTTTCATCAGGGCCGGAAGAGTGGCATAACGGGGAGCGCCAAGTTCCAGTTCCACTGTCAGCAGAGCGGGCATTTTGGCTTCAATCACCTGGCTGCCGCCGTCAATCTCACGCCGGACGGTTATCAATGATTTGGGGGTATCTACATTTATGATCTCGGATACGTAGGTTAATTGAGTAAAGCCCAGCCGCGTGGCGATACCCGGACCCACCTGAGCAGTATCACCGTCAATGGCCTGTTTTCCGCAGATAACCAGGGAAACCGGCTCTTCTTCACCCAGTTTGCTGATAGCGGTGGACAGAGTATAGCTGGTCGCCAGGGTATCCGCCCCTGCCAGAGCCCGGTCAGAAAGCAAAATTGCCTGGTCTGCACCCAGAGACAGACAATCTCTTAATTGAGCTTCAGCGGCGGGAATACCCATGGTGATAACGCTGACCTTACCGCCATATTTCTCGGCCATTTTAACTGCGGCCTCTACACCCACCAGGTCGTAAGGATTGACTATGGACTCTACGCCCGCACGGATCAGAGTATTGGTAACCGGATCTATTTTGACCTGCGTGGTATCAGGCACCTGCTTAATACAACATACTATGTGCATTTCTTTCACCTTTGCCATATTATATGAGATGAATATCGCAAAATCAATCTACGTTTTCTAGAATTGTACACTATTTATACATTAGAATGTCAACTACAAATTTTACATTGATGCGTTAATCGTATCTGTATTTAGTAGTTTTCCGTCACCGGTTGGAGACAGAGAATCCGCAGAGATTGCCCCACCCGTTCAGGATAAATCGATAATTTAACTCCTCAACACTGACAGCTTAGCTGACAGTCATTAGCCAAGCTGTTATAATTTTATTCATGATAATCGATTTTCATACTCATGTTTTCAGCCCGGAAATAATCGCAAAACGCTCCGAATACCTGAAACATGAACCGGTCTTAAGCGAGCTTTACTCCGACCCTAAAGCTAAAATGACCGATGCGGAGGATTTACTCAAGGCCCTGTCCGAACAGCAGGTTGATTATGCCGTGATGCAAAACTTGCAGTGGCGGCAGCCGGATATCTGCCATATTTCCAATGAATACATTGCAGCAGCTATCCTCAGCCATCCGGATAAACTGGGCGGATTCGGCATGGTCTCCTTTGAAAATCCCCGGCAAGCTGTACGTGAAATAGAATGGTGCGCCGCCCACGGTCTTAAAGGCATCGGCGAAATCAGACCGGCAGCTACCCTGTTAAGGGATATCGAAGGCCTCAGACCGGTTATCGAAGCGCTTATTGAAACCGATCTGATACTTTCCACACACTGCTCGGAACCGGCCGGACATCTATATCCGGGCAAAGGCGACCTGACACCGGAGGTCTTATACCCCCTGATCAAAGCCTTCCCGGATTTAAAGCTGGTCTGCGCCCATTGGGGCGGCGGCCTGCCCTTTTATGCCCTTATGCCGGAAGTTAAAAAAGCCCTGCAAAATGTTTACTTCGACAGTGCAGCTTCTCCTTACCTTTACAGTCCTCAGATTTACCAGCGTACCGCCGAGCTGTGTGGAGAAGAACATATTCTTTTCGGCAGTGATTACCCGCTGCTCAAGCCGCAGAGGCTGTTGAGGGAAATCGATCAGCTCGATTTGACTGGAGAATACCGGCAGCGCCTGCTTTCAGCCAACGCCGCCACACTACTGAAACTGCCGCAGGCTTAATGGCAAGGTCGGCTCGTTCGGCGAGCAAAACGGCCGGGGTTATTGGAAATTGAGCTGTTAAACGCTAGAATTTTATTGACTGTATTATTTCGCAGGAGTTCACATGGCTGCTACCCTTCGTTCCTTCATAGCTATCGATATACCCCCGCAGATCCGCAGAGAGCTGGGCAACCTTCAAATCGCCCTGGGAAAATCTAAAACAGATTATGTAAAATGGGTTGATCCCTCTATTATTCATCTGACTTTGAAATTCCTGGGCAACATTTCTGCAGAACAGATTGAACCTATCTACACAGCCCTGCAAACAGCCCTGCAGGACTACGAGTCCTTCCGGCTGTCTGTAAGCTCAACCGGAGCCTTCCCGGGTCTTAACCGGGTACAGACCGTCTGGGCGGGCTTAAGTGGAGACCTCCAGACGCTGGCAGGACTGCAGCAAACGCTGGACAACGCACTGTTAAAACTGGGTTTCCCCAAAGAGACCAGAGGCTTCAGCCCTCACCTGACGCTGGGCAGAGTACGTGATAATGCCGGTTTGATACAAAGGCAGAATCTGGGCCGGACGATATCGCAGGTTGTTATGCCGCATCTGCCCGGGTTTGCCGTTGAAGCCGTTAATCTTATGGAAAGCAAACTGACTCCTCAAGGGCCGGTCTACCGGGTTTTGAAATCAGTCAGTCTCATTAGAGCTTGATAATTAGCGCTATTTTATTGTATACTTCTCTAAACTCAGACATTTACAGGCAGGGAGGTGGCTTCTTTGGAACAGTCCGGCAGTTTCCCCAAATGTCAAAAATGTAAGACGGGAGATCTGGTACCATTATCAGACTTCGGCAGTCAGGGCGCAGCCATACAATACAAAGCCTGGGTTTGTACCAATCCCGAATGCGGCTTCAATCTCAAAATCCGCAATGGCGATGTCTACATTTACGAACCCATCAACAATGGCGCTCATTCCGTGCGTGTTCACTAGGTCCAAACAGCCTGCAACCTGAATTTGATTGAGGGGTTGAGAAAGTGCTACCTCAGTTGCATAAATTCGCCGGGGCGGCACTTAATTTTTTCTTACCACAGAATTGTTTGGGCTGCGGTAAAGAGGGGGAATTAATTTGCCCTGCCTGCCGGCGAAAATTGACTCCTTTAGCTTATCCCGTCTGCCCCAAATGCGGCAGACCCCAGAGCAGCGGTGTATTATGTCCCGCCTGTGTAAGCTGGCAAAGTTCCATCGAATGCATCCGTTCACCTCTCAGATTTGAAGGGCTTACCCGTGAAGCAGTGCACCAGTTCAAATATAACAACCTGCGCAGCCTCAAACACATTTTAACCGCAATTCTGACGGACTATCTGCTGCAATATCCGCTACCGTCAGATGTTATTGTACCGGTACCGCTGCATCCCCGCAGGTTAAGAGAGCGGGGATACAACCAGTCCCATCTGCTGGCCGCCGAATTGAGCCGGCGCATGAATTTACCGCTGGTCGACGGAGAGCTTAAACGCATCAAATATCTGCAACCCCAGGTCAAGACCAAATCCGTCCAGGAACGCCGTGAGAACGTCAAAGATTCCTTCGACTGCCGCACTTTTCCATTGCCTGCTGCCCATGTGCTGCTGGTTGATGACGTGGCCACTTCAGGCGCCACAATGGATGCCTGTGCCGCCGCTTTAAAAAAGGCCGGAGTTAAAAGCGTTTACGGGCTTTCTTTAGCACGGGAAATATAAATATAATGATATTAAGAAGGAGGTAAAAACGAATGGAAATCACTATTACCGGAAAAAACCTGGACGTTTTACCAACCGTTAGGGACTATATCAACAAAAAACTGGGCAAAGTCGACCGCTACCTGACCAAAATTATGTCCTTTGATGTAGTAGTCGCGGAAGAAAAAACCCGTTCACAGGAACAGCATTTTGTTATACAGGTCACCATTAACAATCAGGGTACGCTGTTAAGAGCCGAGGAAAGAGGCCCGGACGCACGCACAGCCATTGATAAAGTTACAGAAAGACTGGAAAGGCAAATCGAACACTACAGGGGGAAATTGCCTTATGCCAATAAACGGCGCTCGCCGTCTATCAGGACCACCCCGGTCGAAGCTGAAATCAAAGCAGAGCAGGTCGAAGAGTTTGACGAAAGCGAGGGGCCTCGCATCGTTAAAAACAAGAAATTCAGTATCAAGCCCATGTCAGTCGAAGAGGCGGCTGACCAGATGGAACTACTGGGACACGACTTTTTCCTGTATTACAACCAGGATACCCGCCAGATCAACCTGATCTACAAACGCAAGGATGGAGATTACGGCCTTATCGAGGCGAATACCAAGTGAGTTATTAGTATTTAGTTAGTGGTTATTAGTTTTGAGAAAACGGGGAAACCGGACATATCCGACTTCCCCGTTTTTTAAATTTTGGTAATTTGACTTTGATTCGAATTTATTATGCTTATTGCTAATTTTTAGACTGACGGCTAAGCCTGATTGAATCATTGGGTATTATTTGATCGTCACTGTATAAGTGACCTTTTTATTATCGTCCGATGATGTTTCCCAGGGTCTCAGATAAGTCAGCAATATCTGAGTCTGACCGGCTTTCAAAGCCTTGAATTGATAAAACTGGGTGCCGCCGGAACCCACCAGCCCCTCAGTTGTTTGATCGGCCTGGTAGTCATCTTTAACCAGTTCCAGCAGATCTTTGTCATAATCGGCTTCCCAGCTATAGCCGGTGGTCGGATTAGCGGCCAGAGTTAAACTGAATTCAGCATTAACCTCTACTTTGATATCAGTCTCAGCTTCACTATAGGTCTTGATTGCGGCCTTTGAGCAGGCCGTTAGACCAAGTGCCGCAGCCAGCAACAAACACAAGACAGACAACCAGTATTTTCTCATAGGTTCCTCCTCTTAATCTCCAGACAGACAGGCTATGGCCTCAACTTCCAGCAAAGCCCCTTTGGGAATGGCGGCTGCTTGAACGCAGGAACGGGCCGGGGCATCCCGCTCAAAATATTGCCGGTAGACTTCATTCATAGCGGCAAAGTCCTGCAAATCCGCCACGAAAACGGTGGTCTTGACCACGTCCTGCAGGGAAGACCCGCCTTCCTCCAGTACAGCACGCATATTTTCCAGAACCTGACGGGTCTGGGTTTTAATATCGCCGCTGATAGAACCGTCAACCGGGCTGGCCGGCAGTTGCCCGGATAAAAACAAAAAGTTACCGGCCCGCACCGCCTGAGAATAAGGCCCGATCGCCTGGGGGGCTTTAGAAGTGCTTATGACAGTTTTCGACATACCTTCTCTCCTTTACACATCTGTTATTATATGCCCAAATTACGCTTTCATGAAAGACCCGTGTTCTGCCTTAAAAACAAATTATACCTCTCACAAAGACAGGCCTGGATTATCTACCCAATTCTTTCCAATCCATGCTAAAATACACCAAATACACTGATAATAAGAGGAATGTCATGCCTCCCAAAAAAGATTCGGACGGACACCGCAGCCGTTTACGCGAAAAATATCTTAAATCCGGTTTCGCCGGCCTGCATGATTATGAAATCGTAGAACTGCTCTTTACCCTGGTTATCCCGGTACGTGATTGTAAACCCCAGGCCAAAGAAGCCATCCGGCGTTTTAAAACGCTCAGAGGCGTTCTGGAGGCCTCTCCGGAAGAGTTGCAGGAGATTAAAGGCATCGGGCCCAAGAGTATGTTCGGCATCAAGTTCATGCATGAGCTGGCCGGTGAGTATTTGAAGCAGAAAAGTCTGGCCAGGCCGGTCTGCAATTCTTCGCAGGAGATTTTCGATTATTTTTATCACACCATGCGCGATCTCAAAAAGGAAATCATCAAGATTGTCTATCTTAATTCCCAGAATCAGATACTGGCCATCGCCGATTTTAACCAGGGCACGGTCGACAGCAGTCATATCTACCCCCGGGAAATCATGGAAGGAGCCATCAAACACCATGCGGTCTCTATCGTGATCGTGCACAATCACCCTTCCGGTAATCCCCAGCCCAGCCTGGCCGATATCAGTCTGACCCGTAATCTCGTCATCGCCGGAGCCTCCATGCAGATAAAAGTACTCGACCATATCGTTATCGGCGATAACCGCTTTTATTCCTTCGCCGGGCAGGGCATGCTGCAAAAGTGCGAAGAGGAAATGGCCCGGCTGAACCTGGGCTAGCAATAAGTGCCTGCCGCTTGAACATTTTAACGTTTTGCTGTTTTAGTATTAAGCTTTTATAGCGATAGCAGAGGTATTATTATGGAAACTCAAATTATACGCACTACTGTATATCTGGAACCTGAACTGCATAAAGACCTGCGTCTCATGTCAGCTACTGTTTCCCGCTCCCTTTCAGACCTGGTAAATGAGGCAATCAGAGAATCGTTGTTAGAAGATGCCGAAGATCTGGCGGATTTTGAGGAAAGAATCAGAGACCCGCTGGTCAGCTATGAGGAAATAGTCAAAAGGCTGCAACAGAATGGCCGCTTATAAAATCTACTTCAAATAATCGGTAGAAAAGGACTTGAGGAGGTAAGTATGACGAGGTCATTTAATTATAACGAGAATGAGGCTGAAAAGAGACAAAGAATCAGCAGGGAAAATCGAAGAAAAGGAAAGGTTACTGAAGAACTAATCCAGCAACGATATGGACTAAACGGATATGATGTCAAAAGGACGGGTAGTGGTTCTGATTATCATGCCATAAAAAGAGACGTTCTAGGAAACATTATCGAAGATAAATTAATAGAGGTAAAGTATGGGAACTCTCAATTGTCTGATTTACAGAAGAAAACACTAAAAGCAAACAAAGGACATTACGAAGTTGAAAGAATCCCCAGACTTCCTAACGCATTTTGGCAAGATCCATAAAAGTCATACAGCAATGAAATCGACTCATTTTAAGTGCTAATCCATTTTGAATAACTTTCTTCAACAGCAAAGCCACCATAAATTATCTGGACTACTAATCTGGTATATTTATTGTATGGCGGTACTAAATAAAGGGTAGCGATTTTACTCTCTCCTATATCAAGGTCAAAGGTGGGTGATAGCTCTGGATTCCACGCCTTATCAATTCCAGCATCAAAACCAGCATATATATACACACCCTCTGCTTTGGCCGACCCGTAATTTGTCGCAGTAACCTTCAGAACCAAATAATTTCCTTCTGTGGAAATAGCCCACTCATGACTAAGAATCGGAACAGGGTCCATCGGATATATATACGCCGATTTTCCAGCATATACATCTGGAATTTGTCCTATTCCCCAATTTTCTCCAGTTGTTTCTACATAATAGTATTTTCTTTCCCGGAATAACCAATATGATCCATATACACCCTTTCCTCCAGCCACACCTATGGCCATATGACCACTGACATTATCTACATTATCGAAATGCATAAGAACAACTCCATACCCAAGGGCATCGATAATTGCAGCCGACAAAATCGCAGTATCTTCGCAATCTCCGCCTTTATCAACAATCGTCTCAATTGGAAATCTGGGATATTCGTCAAAGCCCTTTGTAACTTCATCGCTCGTATATTCAAGACTCTGGACAAAAGAGACGGCAAATGATACTGTATCATAATCAGAATAACCTTCTTCTACGGCTTTTTCTTGTATGCTTTCGGCCAGAAAGTTGATAATATCATCATCAAAAGGGTTAGTAACATACACCGAATAATTTTTTGTATATGGTCTGGGTAAATCTTTATAGGCATCATATAATGCTTTTGGGATATAGATTTGCCATATCCATTCCTGATTTTTAAAAGTCCACTCGAAATTACATTCAATTATTTCGGTTGATAGCTCCTCTTGAGCAACTTGTGATATATCTGATGGTGTACTTATAGTTTTTGGCGATATTGCTGTAATCTGTGGGGAAGATTGTGTAATTGTCGGTGTTATTATTTTTGTTATATTGATCGAAGGAGTTGGACTGTATTTTTTTAATACTTCAGCCTCCTCAGGTGTGGAAGAAGGCCCGGAACAGGCTTTAAAAATGACAAATATAATGATAGCCATAAAAATAAATGAAGCAATCGAGCAGCCTTTATTGCCTTTTGTGTCTTTGCTATTATTATTGTCTTTACCCAGAACACTGCTGGATGTTAAAGGCGCTCCACAATTTGAACAATAACTGTCACCCTCTTTACAACCATCGTATCCACAAGTATTACAGCGCAATTGTTATCATCCTTAAGACGTAGTCATACACCACAGAGTAAATAAATTTTAATATTTTATATATTTATAATTTTTATTCACATAATGATAACACATGTTCAGGCAATATTGGTCATTTTAGTACCAAAGTATTATTGGAAAGAATCGTTTAGATTCTACCACTGAAAATATCCTTTCATCTTTATTTGCCCCACTTAATCCGTTATATTATTATCTGGATATTATGAGCAGCCACAATCAACCGGTACAACACAGCAAATTGAGTATAAGCCTGTTCAGACTGACTGAAAAACTGGTCGGTCTGAAAGCCTCCAACGGCATTAAAAACCGGCATTTCTGGATTATTCTGGCGATGGCTGCTATTTATATCGTCTGCATTTATATCATCATTCCGGTTTTTTACGACCTGTATGTGATATTTCTTTTCCCACCTCTGCTGTATGCCGCCCTGACCTACCGCTTCAAAGGCGCACTGCTGGGCAGCCTCATATTCGTGGCAATTCTGGTACCCAAAACCCTGCCGCTTTCAACTGAAATACCGGAGATGGTACGCTCTTTCGTCTTCCTGGTCTTTCCTTTTCTGCTGAGCGGATTCGTGGCAGCCTGGCTGCACTATTTCGACCGGCAAACAGAGGCCTACCAGGAAATACTGGCGCTTAATAATCAACTCCAACTCTCCATGGACAACCTGGAAAAGACCCGCAAGCAACTCGTTCAGTCCGAAAAGCTGCACGCCTTGGGACAGCTTTCGGCCGCCATAGCTCACGAAATCAATAATCCGCTGGCCGGCACTATTGTCTATGCGCAATATCTGCACAAGAAGTTAGCCGCCGGAGAACTGAACAACCAGGAGGCAGCGGATATCGCCGCCCGGATGGAAACGGCTTTGACCCAGTCCGCCCAACTGGTACGCAGCCTGCTGGACTTCGCCCGTCAGAGCACACCCAGCTTCAAGTCTATCGCTATGCCGCTGGTGCTGGACCAGGTGATCGCTCTGGTCAAACATCAGGCCGAGATGCGCAAAATCCATATTATCCGCAAAGAAGGTCCGGATATAATCCCGGTCAAAGGCGATTTTACTCAACTGCAGCAGGTCTTCATCAACCTGGTAGTCAACAGCATCCAGGCCATGAATGAGGGCGGGAGGCTGACCATCAGCGTCACAAGAGAGGGCGATTTAATAAAAACAGACGTCTGCGATACCGGCTGCG
>DAOUFH010000051.1:0-9295 GCA_034429955.1 Dehalococcoidales bacterium | reverse complement strand
CGGTATAGTGACGCAGGGCATCATAGGGAGCATCACCGCTTGGGCCCATATACCAGAGGTTGTCTTTACAGACAGCCTTTCTTTGCCGGCTCTCGGGGGAACGGCCGGTGACCAGATAAGCGAAACAGGGTCTGGCTTGAGCGGTCATACCCAGGAAGATTTGACGACCGGGATAGGGTCCATTGGGATTTTTCAATATCAGCCTCCGTATCTTTTATTTTTCAGCTACTGAATACCCTTAAACCTGTGCCGGCGCAAAAGAGCGTTAGTTATCCTTTAAGAGGTCTTCAATCTCTTTAATGATATTCTGATTAATCGGTTTGGCCGGCGGCTCACTCTCTTTTTTGAACTCTGACTGTAAAGTCTTGAAATAGCTCTGCAGTTCGGGCTTCTTCTCAATGGCCTGGTCTATTTGCTGCAAAAGAAATTCGCTGTCTTTACGGGCGACTTCCAGGTCGATATTCAACCCCAACAGGGCATTTAACTTCAACATGACATGATAACAACCCATGAAATTGACCACCTGGATATAATGGGGGGTATGAGTCCAGAGACTGAGCATGGGAATATCCTTTTTAGCCGATTCCAACATCAGCAGAGAATGAATGCTGGACGGGCCTTTGTAATTGACCGGTTCTATACCCTGCTCTATTAAATCGGCCTTAAGCTCGAATCGATTGGCCACTCCGGTAATACGCGGCGGTTCGGTATGGGGAATCGAATCGAAGCTGCCGCCCAGGGCTATTATCTCTTCTACTGCAAATTCAGAGGCCAAATCGATTAGCGTTGCCACGAATTCATTCCAGTTCATTTCCGGCTCAGGTCCGGAGACCAGAATTATATCGCGCTCGGCTTCAATTGCCGCCCGGTGATACCAGAAATTCAGATTGACCGGATTATAATTCTTAATCAACCCGTCTTCGATCACGACCACAGGCCGTTTTATTTCTCCGCCGCTGGCAGGACAAACATAAAATTTATCGCCTTTCAGTTCGGCAAACAAAGTAGCTTCCAGCCGGCTCAACAAATACCACATCACGCTGCTGGCTACATCACCGGCATTGCCCCAGCCTGAGAAAGCCATAATCAGATAAGGCCGGTTCAAATGCGGCTTTTCCAACCAGTTGATATTATTATTTTCCATAATTCATACCTCTAGACGGCTTTGAGCACTTTAGCCAGAATATCTACCGCCGGGGGCAGGACTAGACCGATCCTCTCTGAAAAACGTAAAGAGGCGTAAGCGTCAAGGGGTGTCTCACCGTCATTAATTATAATCAAATCCGCACCGCTTTCCAGGGCCAGCCTGGGCATATCGGCGGCAGGTGTTACCACCAGACTGGAGCCCACTACCAAAAAAACATCGCAGTCCCGGGAATGACGGATGGCCAGATTCAAATCTTTTTCAGGTAAAGAGTCTCCGAAATCCACCACGCTGGACTTCATGGCACCGCCGCATTCCGGACAGTTTACCCGCTCGCCAGGATTGTCCATCACAAACCCGCAACGCCGGCAGCGCAGCCTGGTAAGATTGCCGTGCAGTTCAGCCAGTAATTCCGGAGCAATACCGGATTTAAGGTGCAGATTATCGATATTCTGGGAAATCAGAAATCTCAGCTTGCCCAACTGCTGTAATTTAGCTATCGCCCGGTGTCCGGAATTCGGTTCAACCAGCGCCCAGTTGGCGGTAGACATATCCACCGGCAGTCCTTTATCGCGCCGCGTCCATAAACCGTCCGGACCTCTGAAGTCCGGCACGCCCGACTCAGTGCTGAGGCCGGCTCCGGTAAAGACTACCAGCTTGCGCGAACCGGCCAGTTTATCGACCAGGGCTTTCAACCGTTCCTCAAAAGCGTCCATAATCTAAAGACAGTTTAAAGGCCCATGTTATTGAGTAAAAATTTGAAATTCTGTTTGACATTTTCACTTCCCTGGATAACACCGGGATGCTGATAAGGATGGCCGCACAGCAGGTATTCGATATCCAGTTTGGAAAGTCTTTCAATGCTGTGTATCAATTGCCGTCCGTCGCCACCCGGCAGGTCGGTGCGCCCGCAACTGCGGTAGAAAACCACATCTCCGGCAGCCAGGGCTTTAACGGCAGGCCAGTAAAGGCAGGTTTCTCCAGCGGAATGACCGGGAGTATGGATCACTTCCATTTTATCGACTTTAACGCCTTCAACCGCCAACGGGCCTTCCTTCAACACTATATCCACCGAACCGGCTCTAAACAGTTCAAAAACCAGCTTGTCCTGCTCATGAATGGCTATTTTAGCACCGCTTTTCTCTTTGAATTTAGCAGCCGATTCGAAATGGTCGGGATGGGCATGAGTGAGATAGATCAACCCGATATCCGCCAGGTTCAAACCGTCGCTTTCAATTTCTTTCACCAGATTTTCATAACCCTTTTCTTTAAAGTAAGAAGTGATAATATGTCCGGGATCAATTAAAATATGTTGCTTGCCGTCCAGGACGTTAGCGTACAGGAAACTGTTGCAATTGTTATCATTACCCTTCCAGATATAAGCGTACAAGTTCTCAATAATCTTCATGCGTTTTCTCCGGATATATTATTTTTGCCTCTATACTTTTATGATAGCTTACCGGATATGATTTCTCAATTTGGATGAGCCATATTGTTAGGCTATAATTCAGTTAATGAATAATGTATGCGCATTGAGACACCGCAAAATACGCCGGCGAGTTCCCGGCCGCCCGCTCGTCCTGGAAAAGGCTACCCTTATCCTTGAGGGACAAACTATAACTTACACCCTGAAACGCAGCCGTAATGCCAGACTGATCTGGTTGAATTACAAAGCAGCAGAAGGACTGCAAGTGACAGTGCCGGAACATTACAGCTTGAAAGATCTGCCTGATTTTTTAAAGCGCAATTCACAATGGATTCTCAGGCAGAAGAGCAAGAGAGAGGCTGAATTACAGCTGGTCCTTTCGCTACCGCAGCACCCGGATTCGGTTCTCTTTCTGGGTAAACCTTTGCTACTGGAAAGAAACTCAGGCCATTCCCGTAATGCTGTCCGACTCGGTCCTTCCGGCGGACTGGTTATCGAAACTGTCACAGGCGAGGAGGATGAAAATCTGCTGCTTTACGGCTGGATGAAAAAGCAGGCCGGACGACATATCAGCCGCAAAGTCGAACATTACGCCCGGCAAATAGGGGTTAAATATAACAGGATCGGCATACGCAATCAGAAAGCCCGCTGGGGAAGCTGCTCACGTCTGAAAAATCTGAGCTTCAACTGGCGGCTGATAATGGCTCCGGAGGCAGTACTGAACTACGTGGTGATTCACGAACTCTGTCACCTTAAGATGATGAATCATTCCAGAGACTTTT
The DNA here is from genome assembly GCA_034429955.1 of Dehalococcoidales bacterium. Classification (GTDB taxonomy): domain Bacteria; phylum Chloroflexota; class Dehalococcoidia; order Dehalococcoidales; family UBA3254; genus DATIKD01. The sequence continues at coordinate 5,943 of DAOUFH010000051.1, read as the reverse complement.
GGAAACTGGTGGAAAAATACTGTCCGGACTGGAAGCCATTGAAGAACTGGCTTAACACTCACCGCCTGGAACTGCATTCGATGGTTAAAATCGATTGAACAAAGGGCACTAACCTCTGAATTCAACCTCGATGAAGGCTTTGCCCAGGTCGGATAGACTATCAGCATCCGAGGTATCCAATAAAGGTATATTCAAACTGCGGCTGATTTCTGAGGCTGCGGGAAACTGTCCTTTGAGACTGGAGGCTTCGACGGCATCGATTTGCAGTCCCTCCAGTTGAGAGATATCCAGCGGGCTGTTAAAGCCCGGCCCGGCCAGAATCACAAACCAGTCTTGCTGCTTAAAAAAGGGGATCCGGCGGCGATAGTAATCGGGAATATATAACTGTAGCAGTGTAAGTCCTTGATACTCCACTTCAACTCCCGGCAGGATGACCACGTTCTCATTTTTAAAGAAGTCCAGCACCTGTAATCCGGTCACCCAGCCGTAATTGAAGTTATTGCGTTCGGTGATAGCTATACCCTGCAAGCCGGCTGCTTTAACCGCTTTAACTATAGCTCCAGCCGCCTGCTCGTTTATATCGCGAATCCCCCGGATGTTGAATTCCTTTTTAAGGGCTTCGACGGCATGAGTATGCAGGTCCAATTTAATCATTCTGGGCATTTTATCTCTCATTCAATGGATTCCAGGCGCAGGCCGACGGGCGGCATTTCGCGCCCGTCCACAAATATACGCCGGCCATCTACTTCTACCCGGCCCCTGGCTATCAATTCGTGCACAGCATAAGGATAGACCTGCCAGTCACCGGCCGTTTTCAGAGCATCTTGCAAAACAGTGCAAACCTCTTCCAGGTCTTTTTTCAGTTCCGACGGAGCAACTGCGACAAAGTCCGCATAATTTTGCAGCCCCTGCTTAAAAGATAGCCGCTTGAGGTCTTTTAGCTTTGCCAGCAAGGTGGTCTGTTGAGACCGGTCATACTCAACCAGTGACTCGACAATCGAAAGCGGACCGGACTGTGCCAGTACCGCTCCGGTATCCAGTCCCTTGTCTACAAAAAAGAGGGTTGAACGCAATGATTCTTCACCTGCCAGTATAGCTTTGGCTGCCGGCACCCAGTGCAGACCGGAATAGCCTTTAGTGCTGTCGCCGGGATGCACGTTTAAAATACGGGGGAAATAGCGGTCTACCAGCCAGTCGGTGACTACCTGGTCATAGCCTGCCAGACAAAGCAGGTCAGGCTGTCTGCCCAGTTTAGCTTCAATCAAGCCGACGGATTCCTTTTCAAAGGCTTCTCTCTCCGGACAATTGCGCGGTACATTGCCGGGGCCCAAACGGCGGCGCAATTCTCCCAGGAAAGGTTTATGACTCAACTCAATCACCGGATGATTAAACTGCCGGGCTATCTCGACACCTGCGCAACCCGGACGATTGGTAAAGACCAGATAACGCCGGCCAGGGTCACGCCTGACAATTTCCCGGTAGTTGGTACCGGAACCGGAAATAAAACAGACAATATCCATTGGCTGACCGGATTCGGCCGGATTATAGACAAATTCACGCATGACCCTATAATAGCAGATTTACGACCCTTGTTGAATAAATCCAAAATACGAATTAATTCAGCCTAATAACCGAATTTCTAAAAATAAACGTCAACGCGAACATCTTTACCCCTGAAGCGATCTTAATAGAATGGTTATCAGCCTTCAGTTATCAATTTCGGGAAGGGGGGGAGAAAACCTGCTACATACCCGTAATTAAAAACGAATAACGCAGAGCTAAATACTCACCTTTTCCCCCATTATCTACCAGCAGCTTATCTCTCTTAAAATCTTAACCGGTTCTTAACAATCCTTTGTTACAGTAAGAAAGAGGAGGAGGAAAAAACTCTAGCTCTGCGGAAAGTGTGATGGGGTGGCTGAGGACAGATACTCTCCAACTGCAAACATAACCCTCGTAATATTCCTGATTCGGATAGGTTAATATTTATACTGGATTTACTCCTCCTCCATTTTTATCAACCGGGAAGGGACTGACGGAACCTTTCCGGTTATTTTATGCGAAAAGCAACACAAAGACGGCCAGCATCACTGAAAAATCGGCTGCAGCATGAGCGATGATCCCCGGCAGCAGACTGCCTGCCGTACGGTTGACCTGCCGCCACAGCCAGGCACCCAGAAATAGAGCTGCCAGTACCGGCAGCAGCCAGTAATATTCCATCTTGCCTAACAGCACCACCGCATGATAGCCGGCAAAAGCCAGATCGTGCCAGACGGGCCTCAGACTGGCGCTGCCCAGCAGACCGCGCCAGAACAACTCTTCCAGCAGCGGGTTGACCAGCACGAAATAAATCAGGAAAATCGCCCAGTTGCCCGGCCCCAGCCCCAGTGAACCCAGTTCGTCAACTATACCGGCGCTGATATTCAGATAAGGCCACAATAAGTATATCGCCACTCCCGCCGCCACGCCCAACGCCGCCATACCTATAATTATCAGGATATTGCGACAGTTAAAGACCTGACCGAGAGAGACCCGGTAATGCCGGACCAGCATGATCAAGATCATGACAGCATGATAGGCTATCAAGGCCACCCAGGCGCTGTGGAAAATAAATAAGCCCGGGGGAATGGTAACATAGGGCGCTAAAAAGGCCAGTTTGTATAACAGCTTCTTCACCGACAGCATCCGCCTGATATGATATGCTACAGTGTACAGCATATCGGGCGGACTTGTCAGTTCCATCGCTGCTAAAAGCACCGCCTGGCCCGGATAGTACGCAAGGTAAAGATAGACCTTTTCCACCATTTCTGTTATAAATGATATTAAATTCAGGAAAACAAGGCGGAAAAGATGCGATTTTTAAAGGGTCTGGCTTTAGGACTGGTTATTTTCTTTCTGGCAGTTTCCTTATTTCTGCTGGGACCGCTGATTATTCTGAATAACACTGTTCTGAATGCTGATTTCACCCGGAGCGAAATAGACCGGCTGAACGTTACTGAAATCGCCCGCAGCTATCTGCGGGACAATATTCCGCCCGACTATGCCAGTTACGCCGGTATCCTGGATGCCACTATCGAAGAGAATAAAGACTGGATCGACCTCCAGATCGCCGGCATCGTCGATGAATTTTTTAATTATATCAACGGGCAGTCGGAAGATATCGCGATATCGATCGATTTAGCGCCTGTCCGAGCCAGTCTGGAGGAAAAATTCAAAGTAGAGTTTCAGAAACAGGCCGCTGACGAACTGGCCGGACTATCCGAAAGCGAAAAGCAGGAACTAATCAACCAGAAAGTCGCTGAATTCATGCAGGACTATCCCACAACACTGGACGTAACCCGGGCGGACCTGCCTGAGGAGGCTGCGAACGCCTTGCAGCAGGTCAAAGAGGCGGCAGGCTACCTTAAAACCGCCTACATAGTCCTTATCATAGCCTGTCTGGTTTTAATAGGTCTGGTCATTTTAATCTTCCGTAATATCAAAGGGCCCACTTTGACGCTGGGACTGGTCTTCAGCATTGAAGGGGTGCTGGGCATGATCAGCTATATAGTCGGACGGTCGCTCATATCCACCGCCATTCCCCTGGCTGATGTGCCGGCCGAAATGCACGACTGGCTGATAACCTTCGCGCAGAATATCATCTCGCCCTGGGGAATATATTTGATCGTAATGCTGGTGGTCGGTCTGGCCCTGCTGGTAGTATACTTTGTCTTCAGAAATTCGCGGCAGCAGCTTCCGGCAGGAGCGTCTCCGGCTGACACCGACGTCGATACCGAAAGCGGTAACGGTCAATCATAAACGGGCGACTATCAAAGTCAATTTTTGCTGTCCCGTTACAATCACTTTGGAGCCCGAGGGCAGGCTTTCACCCCCGGTCGTAGCTGTCCACAGTTCGCCTTCAATTTTAACATACCCGCCCGGCTGCAAATCGGTGGCAGCAACTCCCTCTTTGCCTGTCATATCGGTAAAGCCGGATAGAGGTTTTTTGGTCAGCGTTTTGGTACCGATCTTGTAAGAGAAAACAGCGAAGGCGGCAAAGGCCAGCACAATCACAATCATCAGCCAGAGCGGTATCTCAATTCCGAAGTGCGGCAGCAGCCAGAGGATCAAAAATACGATCAGGGCTTCATCCAGCAGGCTGGTGACAATCGAAATTATCAGACGCATTCTCATACTCTGTAATTATAGCAAATCCCCATATCAGCAACCATTTATGTCAATCGGATTATATTTATAATTATCCTTATTATTTGCTATGGTAAGAATATCAGAAAGTTGGAATATTTGATTTTCCAGGAGTATAACCATGCCGGAACTGATACAGGTCCGTAAGAAAGCGCAGGTAACACTGCCTCAATCCGTCCGTCAGGCCCTTAATAATATAAAAGAGGGCGATTTTCTTGAGGTCAGGGTTAACAATGGTAGATTGTGCTGCAGGTTAAAAAGCTGGTAGACAAAGGTCTGGACTGGTTCTGAACCGGACGCTGGCAGACGGGTGAACAAGAAGCGGAAGATGATATCCGCTCCGGCCGGATTTATAACTTCGCCGACTCTTGTGTATAGGGGCTTATTGCGCCGCTGCGAGCATGAATGCTATAATCGGTTAGATATTATTAGAGGTACATCATGAAGCTAAGCCGAGAAGAAGTCCTGCACATCGCCGCACTGGCTAAAGTGGGCGTCACCGAGGCGGACGTAGAAAAATTTCAGGAGCAGCTTTCCAATATTCTGGAGAACTTTGAAGCCCTGCAGAAACTGGATACCAGCGGGGTACCGCCGACCGCTCAGTCAATCGATTTACAGAACGTAATCATGTCTGATGAGGTGCGTCCTTCACTATCAACCGAAGAGGTTCTGCAGAACGCCCCGCAAAGGGAAGAAGACTTCTTCAAAGTTAAAATCGTTCTGGAAGAATAGCTTCTTTACGAGAGGTAAAATTGTCAGCCAAATCTCAATACACAATTCATGAAGCTCACCGGCTTTTAAAAACCAAACAGATTTCTTCAGTGGAATTGACGCAGTCCTATCTGGAACGCATCCAGGCAGTCGAGCCTAAAGTGCATGCCCTGGTAACCAACACCTCCGAACTGGCGCTGGAACAAGCCCGACAGGCCGATAAAACGATCGCTGCAGGACAGATCACTCCCCTGACCGGTATTCCTGCGATTATCAAAGACAACCTGTGCACCCGCGGCATCAAGACGACCTGTTCATCCAAAATGCTGGAAAACTTCGTGCCGCCTTATAATGCCACAGTGATTGAAAAGTTGAATCAGGCCGGTATGGTGATGTTGGGTAAAGCCAACATGGATGAATTCGCTATGGGCTCCTCAACCGAAAACTCGGCCTTTTTTACCACCGGTAATCCCTGGGATGTCACCCGCGTACCGGGCGGCAGCAGCGGCGGTTCAGCCGCCTCGATAGCCGCAGGAGAAGCGGTTTTCGCCCTGGGTTCGGATACCGGCGGCAGCATCCGCCAGCCGGCCGGTTTCTGCAGTGTAACAGGGCTTAAACCCACCTACGGCAGAGTCAGCCGTTACGGTCTGGTAGCTTTTGCCAGCTCTCTGGACCAGATCGGTCCGCTGACTCAGGATATCGAGGACTGCGCCCTGGTTATGAACTGCATATCCGGTCATGATATTAAAGACTCCACCTCCGGCAATGAGGCCGTGCCTGATTATACCACTTGCTTGAAAAAAGAAATTCGCGGTATGCGCATCGGCATACCTAGAGAATATTTTGTGGCGGGCATGCAGCCGGAAGTTAAAACCGTAATTGAAGCCGCAATTAAAAAATTCGAGGAAGCCGGCGCAGTTATCGACCGTGAGGTCTCACTGCCCAGCACTCCCTATGCCCTGGCAGTCTACTATATCATCGCGCCCTCCGAGGCTTCCGCCAACCTGGCCCGCTATGACGGTGTAAAATACGGCTTTTCCTATAAAG
>DAOUFH010000050.1:0-3276 GCA_034429955.1 Dehalococcoidales bacterium | reverse complement strand
TGCGACTTTACGGGTATTTTCCAATCGCAACCGGTATTCCTCAGGAGGGTAGATGTTGGGATTGTAGAAGAAGCCGACGACCCGATGGCCTTCCTGAATCAGGCGTTCCGCTGCCCCGGCGGCACAGACCGCACAACAGATATGTAAAGCAACCTGCATGATTTCAGTATACTATACCTGTCGAGATTGAAATAGTTTAAAGTATAAAGCTGGGGAAAAGCAAGTTGCCGGTGAGGTTGCGTTCTGTTGGGATTAAAGGTAGAATAGAGAATTGTCAGACCACCTCGCGAGCGGGAGTAACTCAGCGGTAGAGTGCCTGCCTTCCAAGTAGGACGTCGCGGGTTCGAATCCCGTCTCCCGCTCCATCGAATTTTAAAGCGCCTAAAAGGGCGCTTTTTGTAATTCGTTTAGCCAGGGTTTAAATATCAAATATTAATATCCTGGGAAATCCTATTTTGCGTGTACTTTTACTGGACTAATAATGTATTTAGTTTCTGCAGTACTTCTGAAATTATCTCATCCGGTAATACACATATCAATTCGGTATTACGCGCTCGCCAGTCGAGGCTTTTGACCTGATCGGATAAAACAGCCCCGGTTACCGGCATCCTATCGGGGATAATGACCTCAAATGGATAACCTTTAACCTGGCTGGTTATCGGACAAAGAATTGCTAATCCGGTTTTGTTATTGTAACTTTTAGGTGAAAGCACTACGGCTGGACGACGCCCGGCCTGTTCATGCCCTGCTTGAGGATTTAAAGTAATCCAGACTATGTCTCCGCATCTGGGAATAAAAGCTTGAGCGTTTACCATACTTCATTTCCGGTGGCAGGCCCTGTTGCGACCTCATGATGAATATTTTCCGGGGTTACTTTAGCCAGAAGCTGTTTCAGGGTTGGTTGAGGCCTGGCAACCGGTGCGATAACCAATTTCCCATCTTCAGCAGATACTTCTACCGGGGAATCATTCTTTAAACCAACTTCTGAAGCAAATGATTTAGGTATTCGCAAGGCCAGGCTATTACCCCACTTCTGAACACGAGTTTTCATCAATTTCTCCTATCAATGTATCTACAATGAAGATACATAATAAGTCTTTATTTGTCAATATTCCCTCTGTCGTTTTCGTTTTCCAAAAACACCAATTATTGTCTTTATTCTACTCCGGACAGTCGTAATCGAGAATAGCGCCTTGATTGACCCTTAACGAAATGAGTATAATATCTTTACCTATTAAAATATAGGCAAGTCTGGCTTTTAACTTCTTACTGAATTCATTCCCGTATCTTGTTTAAGGTGTTCTGTCTCTGGAAATAAAGTTAAATATGCGTAATTGCAAGAATATTAAATAAAGGAGAGATAGCCTCATGGAACTCACAAAAGAAGAGCAAAAAATGCTGGCCGGCGAACAAGGCCCGGGTTTCCAGAAAGCCATGGAAGTCCTCGTGAAAATGGGCGAATTCTATGATGCTAAACGGTTAATCCCGGTTAGCATGGCTTACTTGACCATCGGTCCCAGTCCCGCTCATCCTGCCAAAGCTATGGAATGGTTGAATAAATTGGTGGACGGGGGAGCAACCTTTAAATGTCCTCTGAGCGTGGCACCTATTGAGGGCGCTACTGTTATCAACATCGATCTGCACCGCAAATTCAAAGGGCAGTTCGGCATCGGCAGCAGCGGCCATCCGCGCAACCTGTTCGTAAGACCTATCCGCGGACAGCATCTGGTGGCTGACGGCACTGCTATCACTCACTATTGCAACTCTTACATCGGCGCTTATGCCAATACCGAGTGTTTCATCGGACAGTATGCTGCGGCTTTAACCGGCAGGACTCCCGAATATGGTTTCCATCTGAAAGAAAATCGTCTGGGCAAGGCCCTTTTTGATGTTAAAGTGCCTCTGAAGGATGAAACTGACTGGAGCGCCTTCGGCTATTATATTTCTTATACCATGGGCACCCATTACTGGGATGTTCCCGTTATCGCCGGTGTTGATCCGCTGGCCACTACCGAAGATGAACTGGTAGCTTTCTGCTCTTCAGTTCCTGCTTACGGCGCCTGCGTACATACTTTGCTGGTAGGTGTTTCTCCCGAAGCCCGTACCGTTGACGAGGCTTTCGGCGGTAAAGCACCCAAAGAGACTCATGTAGTCGGCGCCAAAGAACTCAACAGCGTTTATGAGAGATTCTCTCCCAAAGCTGATGTTCCGGATATGGTTTCTATGGGCGGATTCGGTGTTAATGTTTCAGTAGAAAGCCTTTACAAGATCGCCGAAACCCTGGATGGTAAAAAAGTTTCCGATAAATTCCCCACCGTAGCTCTGATCGACGGATACGTCAGACAGGTTTCCGATCAGTCCGGTATTACCGATATCCTGAAGAAAGCCGGCGTTATCGTCAGTCTGGCCGATTATTTAAAGACCCGCGGCGTCAGCGCTGCCGACTTCTCCAACAACCCCGTTACTGCCGCAGGCCGCATGGGCTTGAAGAATATCGTTTATATGGATGCCAAATCCTGCCACTACATCGGCAACCAGGAAATCAACCCCGTCCTCAAGAACCTCGATGATTGTCTCAAGATAGCTTTAACCGGAAAAATGGAGGTGCGCTAATGGCTAAAATCACTTTAAAAGGGCACAAAGGCATCGGCGGAGTTGGTGAAGGTGAAGCCATCGTCTGCCAGGAACCTATCAATTTAATGGCTGATACCGGGCACGTCTGGAATGATCAGACCGATGCTACTTTTACCAATAAACTGGGTACTCCTTCTGTTTTTGGCAGAAGCTTTAAAGACAAAGTTCTGGTTTTCCCCACCGGCAAAGGCGGTATTTTCAGCACCAATATTCTGATGGATATGGCGGCTGCAGGTACCCGTCCGAAGGCTATCGTGAATGTTCAGGCTCATCCGGTATGGGCTGCTCTTTCTATAGAGCTGGGCATTCCGCTGGTCGACAGGCTGGATAAAAATCCCTGTGAAGTCATCAAAGATGGAGATTGGGTTAAAGTTGACGGTCAGGCCGGTACTGTCGAAATTACCAAAAAGTAATAATCCGGCGGCTTATTCACCGGACCGGTTCCGGTTTTAATCCCAATTAATCTGGTCCGTTTATTCTTGAAGGTCAACAGTGAGCATCTAAATAATGTCTGAAGTTGACCTTCATTTTTTAACCAGGCTTTAGTTAGAAATACAATTGCCGGTTTACCTCCGGTAAAAGGATGATGTAATGACTCCTGAATTAAATAATCTGGATAAGTTAATGCATGGGGCTATCGAT
>DAOUFH010000049.1:0-2408 GCA_034429955.1 Dehalococcoidales bacterium | reverse complement strand
ATCTTTGGCCTTTAACAGATAGTCTACCCGCCTCAAATTCGAAGAGTCTATTTACTTTTACATCTTTCTTATAGTATAATCACATACGTTTATCTACTTGACATTTAGTGCTATAATATTATAACAACGTGTTCGTTATCCAGGTCAGTCGTATAGGTCTGTTGCCCCGGATGGGGATGTTGAAGGTTTTTGAGTTAACGGCGAGGGGAACCAGAGACTGCACCGGAATTCAGGGACACAAATTTATAAGGAGGTGCAGTCAGATATGGCCTTGGAAGAAAAAACCTTGCGCTGTCGTGATTGCGGACAGGAATTCATTTTCACAGTCGGAGAACAAGAGTTCTACACATCCCACGGTTTACAGAATGACCCCAGCCGCTGCCCCACCTGTAGAGTAGCCCGCCGCCGCTCCCGCAACGGCGTAGAAGCAGGACACCCCAGACAAATGCACACAGTCATCTGCGCGGAATGCGGATGCGAAACCCAGGTCCCCTTCGAACCAACCGAAGGACGCCCGGTTTTCTGCCGCGATTGCTACGCCAAACAGAAGAAGGCCGTTTAGACATTACGCGCTGAATTCAGATATAATTAAAGCGTGAATGTCGGCGTATGCAAAGTCAAGTTACGCTTGCCGGACAACCTCTCTCTGAAAGGTAAAAGACAGGTAGTAAAATCTCTGACTGCCCGCTTGAAAAACAAGTTCAACATCTCGGTGGCTGAAGTTGAAGATAATGATATCTGGCAACTGGCTACCATCGGAATTTGTTTCGTCAGCAACGAGCAGCGTTTTACCAACGAGGTGCTGTCCAAAGCGGTTGAAATGGTAGTCGAAAATCAGGGCGACTACGAGATGCTTGACTATGAAATTGAGATTCTGGCGGTTTGATGGAGGAGAAGCATGGATACCGCCGGCTTCATCCACCATCTTACCGCTCAGACTGGTTATGCAGACCAGATAAGCCACATCGAAAAAATACCTCCCCGCGAGGCCGTTTACTCCGATTTGCGCCTGCCTATCAGCCCGGCGTTACAAAAAGCTCTGGATGATAATGCTTTATGGCCGCTCTATTCTCATCAGGCTGAAGCGGTCGATCTGGCCCTCCAGGGCAAAAACGTCATGGTAGCCACCTCCAGTGCCAGCGGTAAAACACTCTGTTACAACGTGCCGGTGCTGGAAACCATGCTCCGGGAAAAAAGCTGCCGGGCGCTCTATTTATTTCCTACCAAGGCTTTAGCCCAGGACCAGCTGCGCAATTTCCGCAGCCGTTTTTCACCCGAACTGCTGCAACCTGAGGAAGTGGATACTTTTGATGGCGATACCCCGCGGAACGCCCGTTTCGAGATCAAAAAGAACACCCGTATCATTATCTCCAATCCGGATATGCTGCATATCGGCATCCTACCTAATCATCAGTCCTGGTCGCGCCTGCTCAGAAGGCTGCGCTTCGTTATTGTCGACGAGGCTCATATGTACCGGGGTGTTTTCGGCTCACATGTAGCCTGTGTGTTACGCCGGCTGCGCCGGGTCTGCGAGCTGTACGGGGCCAACCCCCAGTTTATCCTTTGCTCAGCCACCATCGCCAATCCGGGAGAACATGCGGAAAAACTGGTGGGGCTGCCGTTCTCAGTGGTCAACAATGACGGTTCACCCCTGGGCGGCAAGGACTTTATCTTCTGGAACCCGCCCCTGATAGACGACCGCAAAGAGACCCGCCGTAGTGCCAACAGTGAAGCCACCCTGGTCTTTACCACGCTGGTTGAGCAGGAGATACGCACGCTGACCTTTGCCCGTACCCGCCGTCTGACCGAGTTGATTTATAACTATTCCCGCCAGAAGCTGGCGCAGGCAGACCACCGGCTGGCAGATAAAATCAAACCCTACCGGGCCGGTTATCTGGCTGAGGACCGCCGCCGGATAGAGAAAGACCTCTTCACCGGTAAACTGATAGGAGTGGTAGCGACCTCGGCCCTGGAGGTAGGCATCGATATCGGTGACCTGGAAGCCACCGTTCTGACCGGCTATCCCGGCAGCATCTCCAGTACCTGGCAGCAGGCCGGGCGCAGCGGACGGGCCCGCCAGAAAGCTTTGAGCTTTCTGATCGCCATGGACAACCCCCTGGACCAGTATTTTATGCGCCACCCCGAAGACTTTTTCCAGCGCAATTTTGAAAACGCTCTGATTAATCCGGAAAACCACTATATCCTGCAGGCCCATCTGGCCTGCGCCGCCTGGGAAATGCCCCTCAGCCGGCGTGATCTAAAATATTTCGGCGAAGCCATGGCGCTGGAAATACCCGATATGGAGCAGCAGAACCTGCTGCGGCAGCGCAGCGAGAAGTGGTATTATCCGCCCGGCATCGCCTATCCCTCTCAGAATATCAATATCCGTTCCACCTCCGGACAGAAAG
>DAOUFH010000048.1:0-3302 GCA_034429955.1 Dehalococcoidales bacterium | reverse complement strand
CTACCCGCCTGCAGATGCTCTGGCTGCTTTTGCGCGAGACCCGTTTGCCCCTGATGGCAGCGGTGATGGCCGGCTTCGGCGCGATTATTTCAGAAGTCGGCGCATCTCAAATGGTCGGCGGCAATATCGCCGGAGAGACCCGTGTTCTGACCACTGCCATTGTTATGGAGGTCAGCAGAGGCAACTTCGGACTGGCTATGGCCTTAAGCATCATCCTGATGGTACTGGTCTTCCTGGTAAATTTCATTCTCACCACTTTGCAGCAACGGAGCAAACGATGAACAGACAGCCGGCATACTCCGATACCCTGCTGGAAGGACAGAACCTGACGGTTAGTTACGGCAAACGCAAAGTGCTGGAGGTGCCTTCCATCAAGGTCGCAGCCAACAAAGTGCTGGCCCTCATCGGCCCCAACGGTTCGGGCAAGACTACCCTGCTGCTCTGTCTGGCTTTGCTCTTACAGCCGGCCTCGGGCAATATTTATTTCAAGGGACAACCCGTCTCACAAAAAAATGTCGGCACAGATATCCGCCGTCGTTTCGCTATCGCCTTCCAGGAACCGCTGCTGCTTAATATGTCGGTCTGGGATAATGTCGTTTTAGGCCTGAAATTACGCGGATTGAACTCTACGGAGGACCTGCGCAGAGCGGAATACTGGCTGGAGCGTTTCGGTATCGCCAAACTGGCCAAACAGCAGGCACACACTCTCTCGGGAGGTGAAGCCCAGAGGGCCAATCTGGCCCGCGCCTTCGCCCTGCAACCCGAAGTCTTGTTTCTGGATGAACCTTTCGCCGCCGTAGATACACCCACCCGCCTGGCCCTGTTCGGAGATATGTACAACATTTTGCAGGAAACACGCTGCACCACAGTCATGGTCACTCACGACAGGAACGAAGCCCAGTCTTTAGCCCAGAATATCGCAGTACTGGTACAGGGTCAAATTGTTCAGTTCGGCGAACCCAAAGCCATTTTTTCAGCGCCGGTTACTGAAGAAATCGCCAAATTTGTCGGCATGGAAAATATAGTAGAAGGCGTGGTTTCCAGAAATGAAAACGGGATATGCCAGGCGACAGTCGGCGGACAGACCATCGAGGGATTATCCAACTGTCTGCCGGGCGGGCGGGTCAACATCTGCATCCGGCCCGAAGATATCACTCTGTCTACCAGCCGCTCTGCTTCCAGCGCCCGCAACTCCTTTCCCGGTCAGATAACCGAAATGATTCCCACCGGTCCGCTGGTCAGAGTCAGCCTGGATTGCGGTTTTCCTCTCACCGCTTTGATAACCGGCGTCTCAGCCGAAGAACTTCAGTTACAAAAAGGCCAGACCGTTTATGCTTCCTTCAAAGCGACCGCCATTCATCTTATCGCGCTCAATACAGATTGACCTGCACCGTATTATTGCTCAAAAGGGACGATTGTATCCCTGTCTGCTTCAGTCACTGGCCGGCTCATTCCCGGCAGTCCGATGAATCTGCAGAGTCAAACCTGCCCTGGCTGTGGCAGAGCTTTACCTCCTCCTGTATAATTAAATTGAAAGATATCAATATTCAACTGACGTGAACAGGAGAAAAAAGATGGGCGAGATAAAAAGTGCACGCGAAATAGCCATGGAAAGAATCAATGCCATGGGTGAACCCACTGAGGAGGAACGCTGCGACTGGAAATACCGGCCGGAAGGAGAAAAGCTGGCTGCCCGTTTTTTAAAGGGTGAAGCCAAACTGTCCGAAGAACTGGCGAATTTCGATAAAAAAGCCCTTGACTACGTTAAAAGAGGCATAAGTTCTATCTTGATGAAAAATATCAATTTACCGGCCAATGAAAGCGCCCAAAAGACCAATCTGCTGGCCATGGAGGGCCTTAAAGCTATCAAGACCGATAAAACCAAAACCGAGGCACTGCTGAAACAGCTCCAGCAAATCTTTCAGCATTATTCCGGCGTAGGAGAGCAGCAGCGTAACCAGGCTTATGAGCAGTTAAAGGAAGATTTTCAGCTCAAAGTCGAGCAGGCCCTGCGCCAGCAAATGGGCGGACAGGCTAACAACCTCCACATCGATATCGAAAAGCAGCCGCAATTCCTGGAAGAATGGCGCAAAATAAAGGGGCAACTGGACAGCCAGTATATACAGGTGCTGACCGAGCTGAAACAGCAGTTGGAGGCCGTCAAATAATCTTGTAACTCACAGGCTTAAATATCTTGTCATGAGGTCATAACACGCATGGAATCCGATGAACGCATCAGAGAGGCCGTGATAAAAACGCAGGTCATCCGTCCTCCCAAACAAAGTCTTTCAACCTTCGGGACCACCAATATCTATTACTATCTGGTCGCCGAGGCCGCCTATAATGAACTGATTAACGGGCAGGAGACTGTGATTAGAGAGGGACGGGTCATCGCCGAACGGCCCAAAATAGTCACACCCTACTATCTGTCCCGGGTGCAGGGCTTCAGTCCCGAAGCCTCTAAATATTTTGAAATGCTGATGAAGAATTTCAACGCCAACTCACCGGGCCTTTTCTATGCCTACCGCAACGAGCCTAAAGAACTTAACGTAGTTTCGGATAATATCGAGACCGTGGTTGCCAGGCTCAGCGAGGATATCGATAAAAAAGGCGACCCGCTGACCTCTATAATCCAGGGCGAAGATATGCTGTGGGACGTCTCCATACTCAAATTCATCTATGAAATCACCGACCGTTCCCTGCCGGATAATGTAGCCCAGATGAACCAGCGCGGTCTTTTGAGGATGGACCCTTCCGGACTACCGGCTGATGCCCGGGTGCGCATCGAGGGGATGTTCGAACTTGTGAAAAAGGGCGAACTGGACCCTTCCGAGCTAAAAAATGAACTGGACCGCTGGGGAGTGTTCGAGGAATATCAGGACCGTTTTTTCAAGGTATTCAAGTAGTTTTAACCTCTTATTCCTCGATTTTAACTTTTAAATACAAATCGCCCGTCTGGTTGGACTCGCTGCGTCCCAGCCCGCGCAACCTGATGCGGGTGCCTTCGGTAATACCGGCCGGGATCTTCACAATCAGCTTCCGGCGTCTCAAGCCCCGCCAGAAATGGTAAAACATCTCACCGCCTTCCCGGGCGATCTTGGAGCTGACTTTAAAATCCCGGGTTATATCCAGTTCGGCGGCCGGGGCTCTCACCTTGACACCCAGCAGGTTCTTCAGGATGAATCTGTTGAACTTCATGAACTGGCGGTTCAACCAGCGTTCGAAGGCGCCGGGCTGAGGGGCCTGAATATCTTCAGCGGACTGAGAAGCCGCCCTGCCGGCATTGCCGTAAGAACTTCCGC
>DAOUFH010000047.1:0-9362 GCA_034429955.1 Dehalococcoidales bacterium | reverse complement strand
AATGACGCCTAAAGAAATCGAGATATCCGAGTATATCTGCCAGGGGTTGACTAACAAAGAAATCAGCCAGAAGCTTTTTATCAGTCTTCCGACAGTAGCCACTCATGTACAGCATATCCTGCAAAAAACCGGACTGCAAAGACGTTCACAGCTGATCAGCCAGATGCTTTCGTAATTTTCAGGATTAGAGTCAGGGAATTTAGTGACCTTCCCCTGTTCACTTTCTGTATAAAATCATTATTTTGAAGGATTGTATACAGGATTCCTTCAATCTAGAATACCGAGTAACAGCCTGTCTGGTCAGGCTGAACCATGACATAAAACTGCCCTCCTGAAAAAGGCCGACATTTATAAGAGCTATCAGTTATACCGACGACCGGCAGGGTTGTGTATATTAATAGTCGTAATGGAATGTCGCAGTATCTATTAACTTTCCCTGCGAGGAAAGGAGCAGCCGTGTCCCCCAGGCTGTTCAGCGCAAGTTCGAAAAAATAAAAGCAGTTATAAGGAGGTTAAAGTGAAGAAGTTCTCTTTCATTTTTGCGGTGTTTCTGGTACTGGCACTGGTTATGATCGGCAGCCAGGGCTGCGGCGAATCCAAACCTGCCAAAGATAAAATCGTGGTGGGTATGTCACGCCCGCTGTCGGGCCCCGAACAGGCGGTGGGCGATTCGGCCTTTAAACCTATTTACGATACAATTGTGCCGATGTGGAATGCCGAAGGCGGCATTTATATTGAAGAATACGGCAAAAAACTGCCGATTGAATTGAAGATTTATGACAATAAAAGCGATATTCCTACAATGACCAAGCAGCTCGAACAATTGATTCTGCAGGACAAGGTAGACTATATCTGGGCTCCGGAGAGCACGGCCGGTATCTATGCGGCGGCGCCTATCGCCAACAAATATCAGAAAGTGCTGCTGACCATGGAAGGCGGCGCTACCAGTTTGAGAGATATTCTGCCCGGTATGCCCTATGTTTTTGTCAGTCTGAGCTTCTCCGACTGGTATGAAGTGCCGGTACTGGCCGACTTACTGGCAGAGAAGGGGGTCAAAACGGCCTATGTGGTCTACATCGCTGATTTGCATGGCGTAGAATATTCCGGCGTGACCGGTATCGAGTTCCCCAAGAGAGGCATTGAAATTGTGGCCTCCAAGAGCCTGCCGCCGGAAATGACCGACTTCTCACTGATAATCAAAGATGCCAAGGCCTCCGGCGCGGATGCTTTCTTATGCTTTGGCTATCCGGCGCAAAACCTGCCTGTTACGGCTCAGATGATTGAGCTGGACTACAATCCCAAAGTATTCCTGACCGGTCCCGGCGCCAATTTCGGCTTCTATCATGATTCTTTCGGTGAGGCTGTGGAAGGCGTTATGTGCTGGGCAACCTGGAACAGAAAAATTTCCCCCGCTTTGAATGAAATGGCTGATAAGTTATATGGCGACAAACCGGAAGCGCTGAACGATTGGTGGGGACATGCCCTGTACTGGGGGGCCATGGAATTCTGGAAACAGGCAGTTGAAAAAGCCGGCACCCTGGACAATGTCAAGCTGCAGGAGGTAATGGCGACCTCTCATTTCGAGACGGTGCTGGGCGATACCTACTTCACCAACGGACTGATGGATAAGGAATCGCATCCCGGTGAAGTCGGCCAGTGGCAAAACGGCATAGTCGAAATCGTGGGTGGTAATCAGACCACCTCCGAAATTATCTATCCTAAACCGGCCTGGCCCAAATAAAGATTATGGGTTTAACCGGGAAGGAGACCTTCCCCTGTCTCGGGGGAGGGTCTCCGGTATAAGCTGCGTACCGAATGAAATGGATTGCAGGCTGTCTGTATGAACCAACCGCTGGACAGCCTGCAATGATAAAGTCCGGAATCGCTTGTGTACTGGATGTGCGGCGTATAAGCACGAACGGAATGGTTACCGTAATCGATGGCGGGCATTTTTCAGATTCTGGCTGGTTAGGGGGCGACTGATATGCTGGCGACTGTACTGGATGTCTTAATAGCCGGTTTGATATTAGGCGGTATCTATGCCCTGATTGCCATGGGGCTTAGTTTGCAATACGGAGTGGCGCGCGTTCTGAATGTGGCCCACGGCGAGTTTATCATGCTGGGCGCCATGACCACCTATACCCTTTATACCGTATTGAATATCAACCCTTTCCTTTCCGTGGTGATTTCCGGCCCGATAGTATTTGTAATCGGTTATTTTTTGCACTGGGTTCTGTTCCGTTATTTAAGGAAGAAATCGGTCAATGCGGCGGTCTTTGAAAGCAATTCCATCCTGGTGGCTTTCGGCCTGATGTTTATCATACAGAACCTGGCCAAACAGGGTTGGGGCAGCCAGATCCGCAGTTATACCTATCTCAACACTCCGGTGGAGTTTCTGGGTACCACTTTCGGGGCCAACCGTCTGATTGCTCTGGGCATAGCTCTGGCGATAGGCATCATATTTTATATCTTTTTAACCCGCTCCCGTATCGGTAAAGCCATCCGGGCCTCGGCCCAGGATTCCGTTACGGCCAGATTGATGGGCGTCAAGATAAACTTCGTTCTGGCTTTATGTTTCGGTCTGGGTGCTTTGATGGCCTGTATCGCCGGCATCCTGGTCAGTACGATGTACCCGGTCTACGGCGGGATGGGCATGGAATATACCGTGGTGGCCATCATCGTGGTGGTACTGGGAGGACTGGGCAGCATTCCCGGCAGCTTTATAGGCGGTATAATACTGGGCCTGGTAGGCAGCCTGGTCACCAGGTTCGACCCCAGCCTGGCCCTGGTCGCCTATTACGCTATCTTTATGCTGCTGCTGATCGTTAAACCGACAGGAATTATGGGGAAATAGCTATGAAGATGATGCAGATGTGGTCTAATATGACGCAACACAGGTTGATCTTGACCGTGGCGGGAGTGATATTGCTGGCTCTGCTGGCTGTGATTCCCCTGTTTAATTCGGTCTATTTAACGGTTTTGATAATCACTATCCTGGCCTTTGTCATTCTAACGGTGGCCTGGACCTTGTTTTCAGGACCGACCGGCTATGTTTCGATCGCTTCATCTGCCTTTTTCGGAATCGGCATGTATACTGCCGCCATATGGGGCAAAGACCTGCCTTTCACCCTGATAATCCTGATAGCAGCCGTCATCAGTGCGCTTTTCGCCATCATCATAGGTGCGGTTACCCTCAGGCTGCGCGGAATTTATTTTACTATCTTTACCTTCGGCCTGGTCTTTTTGATACAACAGCTGCTGACCTGGTGGGAGATTACTTTCACCCATACCCGCGGCAGATTTGTGGTGAGTGTGGATAACGATGTCATTTATTATCATATGCTGATCATTTTCCTGGTCTTGTTCGTGACGACCTTTTTTTTAAGACGCTCCAAATGGGGCACGGCGCTGAAAAGTATCGGCCAGAATGAAGACGCCGCTACCCATACCGGCATCAATGTAACCCTGTTGAAAGTGCTGGTTTTCGGTCTCAGCGCTTTCTTTATGGGTGCAGCGGGGGCCGCGTTGGCTACCCGTCTGAATTACATCGACCCCGGTGCAGCTTTTAATATCAACTATTCATTCTTCCCCATGTTGATGGCTATTTTCGGCGGCATGAGAAATCTAGCCGGTCCGATTATCGGTGCGGCCATATTCGCCTATATCGAGGAGTTCCTGACGACCAAGTTCCCGTACTATTACATGCTGATATTCGGCACCATCATGGTGCTGGTAATCACTTTCCTGCCGGATGGACTGATAGGCCTGCTGCAAAGGTGGCGGAAAGGAGGTAGACAAAAAGCCAATGCGGATTCTTGAAGGAAAGAACGTCTGTAAAGCTTTCGGAGGACTGTCTGCTGTGTCCAGGGTGGACTTTCACGTCAACCAGGGAGAGATACTGGGTCTTATCGGGCCTAACGGAGCGGGCAAGACCACTTTGTTCAATCTGATATCCGGGGCACTGGTCTTGAAGTCCGGAGAGATACAGCACAATCAGAAATGTATCTCCCATTTGAAGCCTTATCAAATAACGCGGGGAGGCGTAGCCCGGACTTTCCAGTCGGTTAAGATTTTCCCGGATATGACGGTGATGGAGCATGTGGTCCTGGCTGCCTCGTTTGGAGGAGCTTCCCGCATCCCGGCCAGAGAGATTAAAAGCGCAGCAGCCGGGATAATTGAGTTCGTCGGTCTGACCGGAATGGAGAATATCTTGGCTAAAGATCTGACCTTACCCCGGCAGAAAAGGCTGGAAGTGGCCCGGGCGCTGGCTACCCACCCGCAAATACTGATGCTGGATGAGTTGATGGCCGGGCTTAATCCTGCCGAAGTAAGCGAAGCCATGGAACTGGTCAGAAAAATCAGGGACGGCGGCATAACGGTGGTCATGATAGAGCATGTGATGAAGGCTATCATGGGCATCTGCGACCGCATCATAGTATTGCATCACGGTGAAAAAATCGCCGAAGGGACTCCGCAGGAAATTGCCGTTAATCCGGACGTTATCGAGGTTTATCTGGGAGAGTGAGATGCTGAAAATCGAGCATATCAATACTTTTTACGGACGCATTCAGTCGCTGTGGGATGTTTCCATGGAGATCAAACAGGCCGAGATAACCGCTTTGTTGGGGGCTAACGGGGCGGGCAAGTCCACCCTTCTGAATACTATTTCAGGCATCATTCATCCCGCCTCCGGAACGGTTATTTTCCAGGACCAGCCTATCCAGGGCGTTCAACCTGATGAAATCGTCGAAATGGGTATCTCCCATATTCCGGAAGGTGGACGGCCTTTCCTGGATATGTCGGTGAAAGAAAACCTGGAGATGGGGGCTTATCCCAAACGGGCCTGGAAATATAAAGCCGATACCCTGAAAGAAGTCTTTGATATCTTCCCCAGGCTTAAAGAAAGGGCCAATCAACAGGCTCGCACTCTCAGCGGCGGAGAAAAGCAGATGTTGGCCATCGGGCGGGGTTTGATGACCAGACCCCGGCTGTGTATGTTCGATGAGCCTTCTTACGGAATGGCGCCTATCGTTGTCCTGGAAGTCTTCAGGGTTATCCGGGAACTGCGCGATAGAGGCATCACCATTTTGCTGATTGAGCAGAATGTTAAAAGGACCCTGGAAATAGCTGACCACGGCTATGTCCTGGAAAACGGCCGCGTTACCTTGCGGGGTACCTGCACCGAATTAATGCAGAGCGACCGTATCCGGCAGGCTTTCCTGGGTCTATAAAAGCTTTTTATAAATTTAACCAGGAGGACGAGTTATGACTGATAATTGGAGTGCATTATCTGCAGACGCCAAACAGGAAGCTTTATTTCAACGCTGGCTGAATCCCCCGGATGTCAAATTTGTAAGTCCGGAAGCGGAGAAAAGCTATAAGGAAAGGGTAACCCGGATCAAAAACGCCATTCAAATGCAGCAAAAGCCGGACCGGACGCCGGTTTTTCCCATCGTGGGTTTTTTCCCGGCAGTCTATTCGGGTATGACGCCCCGTGATTCCATGTATGATTATGACCGGTTGTATGCGGCCTGGAAAAAATATGCCCTGGACTTCCAGCCGGATGCCCATCTGGGTATCGCGATACCTACCTCCGGCCGGGTCTTCGATATCCTGGATTACAGGCTGTATTCCTGGCCGGGACACGGCGTTCCCGAGACCTCCGGCTACCAGTATAACGAGGGCGAATATATGCGGGCGGAAGAATATGACGCTTTCATCGAAGACCCGCACTATTTTTTCAATGCAATTTACCTGCCGCGTATTTGCGGAGCGCTGGAGCCTTTCAAAGCCACACCCAACCTGGCCAACATCCAGGAAATGTTGTTTCTGGGCCCCAATATTTTAAGCTACGGTCTGCCTGATGTGCAGACGGCGTATCAGAAGCTGTTTGAGGCCGGCACCGAAGCCCTGAAATGGATCGGCTATGTCGGTAAATTCGATGGTGAGATGACTACCCTGGGGTATCCTGATTTCTTCGGTGGTTTTTCCAAAGCACCCTTTGATACCCTGGGAGATACCTTGAGAGGCACACGCGGTATTATGGTCGATATGTACCGCCGGCCCGAAAAACTGCTTGAAGCCATGGAACGCATTGTACCTTTACTGGTGCGTATGGGTGCCTCCGGCGCCAAAACTGCCGGTAACCCCATCGTCTTCATGCCGCTGCACAAGGGTGCGGACGGATTTATGAATAACGACCAGTTCAAGAAATTTTACTGGCCGACTCTCAAGCAGGTCTTTATGGGTCTGATTGAAGAAGGCTGTGTGCCCTTCCCCTGGGCGGAAGGCGGTTATAACTCCCGCCTGGAAGCTATCAGCGATATGCCGCGCGGCAAGATGATCTGGGGTTTTGACGCCACCGATATGGTACAGGCCAAGAAAATCCTGGGGAATGTCTCCTGTATCGGTGGTAACGTACCTCTTTCGATTTTACAGCTGTCTACGCCTGCCGAGGTAACGGCCTACTGTCAGGAACTGAATAAAAAAATCGGAGGCAACGGCGGCTTTATCCTGATGAACGGGGCGGCGATAGACGATGTCAAAGCCGAGAACATGCGGGCTTTCGTCAACTCGGTAAAATAAAAGCTGGTTCGACCCTCCAGTGTCTAGCCGGAACGGGCAAGGAATTCCTTGCCCGTTCCGGTATTCTTAGAGCATCACATTGCCGCCGTTGACATAAATGGTCTGACCGGAAATAAACTCCGAGCCTTCGGAAGCCAGAAACACGGCTGTTTCAGCCAGATCTTGCGGTTCTTCCCGTCTTTTAATCACCTGACTGGAGGAGGTCGCATTGAAATGGTCGTCAGCATGCAGCTGTTTTAAACTGGCTTCGGAAGCTGTAAAGCCGGGAGCGATAGCGTTAACATTGATTCCGGACGGCCCCAGCGCGTGGGCCAGCGCCTGGGTTAAGGTATAAACAGCGCCTTTGCTACAGGCATAAGGCAGCAACATCTGGGCGCCCGGCAGACGGGCGATGTCCGAAGCTATATTGATAATTTTCCCCTTTTTTTGTTTGATCATCACAGGCGCCACCGCTTTGCAAACCAGCCACATGCCTTTGACGTTGACATTGAAAATCCTGTCCCAGTCGGAGACGCGCCACTGGTCCCAGGGGGTCATATCCAGTCCGTAATACACGGCGGCATTATTGATTAAAATATCGATGGTTCCGAAGGTATCGACGGCCTGTTTAACCATGTTCTCGGTCGACTTTTCATCCGAAACATCGCACAGACAGGCCGCAGCCTGACCGCCTTTGGCCCTGATTTCAGATGCGGCGCCTTCAGCCCTCTCCAGGCTGATGTCGGGTATAAAGATTTTGGCTCCTTCCTCGGCGAAACGCAAAGCGAAGGCCTTGCCGATGCCCCGTCCGGCACCGGTGATAACCGTGATTTTATTGCGTAATGTAGACATTGTCATCTCCTTCATTATATGGTCTGGTCGCCGTCGGTAAACGGATGCCGGTACCACAGCAAACTAATACAAGTATACCATTCACAGGATTTTATCAGCCAGCGCTCCGGACACGACAGGGCGGCTTCAAACAGGCTATAATGTTCAAAGCAAGCCGTTTAAGGTAGTAAGTTATAGCTTGTAAGTTTATTAAGATACCCGTCACCCCCCGGCTGCTGCGGCCTCACCCTGATTGAGGCCTCAGGCCTGACAAAGCTAAACTGCACCGATACTTGTCATACCTGAGAGCAGTGCATAATCCGGGGTAGGGTAACACCATTTTAGCCGTTAAGAGAATTTGATTTCACTATGTTAAGTGTATCCAATCTGTCCAAATCATTCGGAGTGCAAACGCTTTTCAGCGGTATGACCTTTAACGTAGGCAGCCGCGACCGTATCGCCGTCATCGGGCCCAACGGTTCCGGCAAAACCACCCTTTTTGAAATTATCACCGGCAATCTGTCGCCCGACTCCGGTGCGGTCTCCATGCGTAAAGACATAACCATCGGCTATGCCAGGCAGGAAATTATGGCGGAATCTCAGGAGAAATTGCTGGAGCATGTGATGCATGCTTCGACCCGCCTGGCGGGTCTGGAACATCGTATCAGAGTATTGCAGGAGGCCCTGGCAGAAAATAATGAGGATGAGGACACGGCAGAGCTGCTGCGTGAGCTGGGTGAACTGCAGCACCGCTATGAAACAGCCGGCGGTTATAATGTGGAACATGACGCCGAGGTTATCCTGTGCGGTCTGGGCTTCCGGGAAAAGGACTTCCAGCGTCCTTTGCGGGAGTTCAGCGGCGGCTGGTTGATGAGGGTGACCCTGGCTAAATTGCTGGTGCTCAACCCCGATATGCTGCTGCTGGATGAGCCCACCAACCATCTCGATCTGGAGTCCTGCCTGTGGTTCGAGACCTATTTAAAGACCTACCAGGGTGCTGTCATGGTGACTTCGCATGACCGCGCTTTTTTGAACAGAGTGGCTAGAAAAATCATCGCCATAGAAAAAGATGATGTCATTTTCTATCAAGGCAGCTACGATGAGTTTGTTGAAGCGCGCCGTCAGGATATGCAAACTCTGGAAGCCACTGCCAGACGTCAGGAAGCCCGTCTTAAGAAAGAAATGCGTTTTATCGAACGTTTTCGCTATAAAGCCACCAAAGCTACCCAGGTGCAGAGCCGCCTGAAGGCGGTGGCTAAAATAGAGCGCGTTATAGTACCTCGCAATACACCCAAAATACACTTCAATTTTCCGGAACCGGACCGCAGCGGGGAGGAAGTAATCAGCCTCGAGCATGTTTACAAAGCCTATGACGGCAACCTGGTTTATAAAGATTTGAACCTGACCTTGCAACGCCACGACCGGGTCGCCCTGGTGGGAGCCAATGGTGCGGGTAAGACTACACTGTTGAAAATCCTGGCCGGAGTGCTGCCCTTTGAGGACGGCCGGCGTAAGCTCGGTCACAATGTCACCTCTGCCTACTATGCCCAATATCAGCTGGAGCTTTTAAAAGCCGAGAACAGCGTGCTGGAGGAACTGCGCAGTGTGGCCCAGGATGAACCTGAACAAAGGCTGCGCGGGCTGCTGGGCGCTTTCCTGTTTAGCGGTGACGATGTTTTTAAAAAGGTGGCGGTGCTATCCGGAGGTGAGAAGAGCCGGCTTTCTATCGCCAAGATGCTTATTCGTCCGGCTAATTTCCTGTTGATGGACGAGCCTACCAACCATCTCGATATCAATTCCCGCGAGATGCTGACGGACGCCCTGGAGGCCTATCACGGGACTCTGTGCTTTATCACTCATGACCGCACGGTTATCCGGGAAATCGCCAACAAGATAATCGAAATTCGTGATGGCCGGCCGGTGATATATCAGGGTAACTACGATGAATACCTGGCCTGGAAGGAAAA
>DAOUFH010000046.1:0-12962 GCA_034429955.1 Dehalococcoidales bacterium | reverse complement strand
GCTACTGTCGGAAGACTGATAAAAAGCTTCTGGCTGATTTCTTTGTTAGTCAACCCCTGGCAGATATACTCGGATATCTCGATTTCTTTAGGCGTCATTTTGGCTCCGGTCACACCGGCCGCAGTACCGGCACAGGCGGGACGGTTGATCCGATTAAAGACCAGCAGCAGATAATAATTATTCCCATTTTCCCGGTCTTGCTCCGACGGCAGCACCAGTATTTCTACATCCACTTTTTGTCGCTTGGGCTGCCAGACCACCAGATGACGGTTGACTGTCTGAGCATGAGGAGATTCTCTCAAAAGACGGGTGACCGCCCGGCATTCTTCAATGACTTCAGGAGGATAGGTCAGGGGAATTTCAGGCATCTCTCCCTGTTTGACGGCAGGGGTGAACAGACCTCCGAAATTCTGCATATTAAGGTTCTCATAAAGCAGCTGTAAATTGGAATTCAGCACAGCTACGCCGGTCGAAGGTATGGTTCTCAACTGGTTCAGCAACATATCGATTTCCCTGGACTTGCGCAACAGTTGTTTTTGCTTGATTTGTTTGCCTATTTCAGAGGAAATCAATTGTGCCCTGCACAGGTCTCTGGAAGTAAAAGCCGGAGAAGAATCATGCCGGAAGACGCCGATATGTCCGATCATTCTCTGGGAATCGAAAATGCGCATGACCAGCAGATGACGAATTTTTTGAGGACGGATGAAGTCTTCGTTGAATTCATGCTTGCGCCAGCTGAAAAGCGGCATTAAATCGATATTGCGGAAAGCCCCCACTTCAGGCATCACTTTAATAAAGGGGTCCAGATCATGATAGTACTTGATGTAGCGGTCGGTGAACTGCCAACTCAGATTCAATAAAGCGGTCTTGTCTTTTCTGGCGAAGCCATGTTCGGATTCATGCAGGCAAAAGTTTCCGCTCTCCGCCTTGAATGATTTTACTATCATTTTCAGCATCTCTGCCTGCATGCTTTCCAGAGAAGCGTTTGCGTTTAAATCTTCAATAAAACGCAGTAATTGATAATATTCTTCATCGATATGAGGCCATCTATAACTCATCCGGCAATTCACCCTCTCTTTGTTTTCCGGTTCAAATTCAGGTGTTGGATGCGGCTGGTTATGGAAGGTATATCTTTGTTAACGGCCTTTTAATATATCATAGTCGATTACGATTGTCAATGCGACTTTTATCACTTATTCCGGAATTTCAATATATAAAATATCCGCTTCTCTGCGATTGGCAATTAAACAATGCTATAATGTAAATACTTGCATATCGGGTGAAATCAGCCTCGAAAGTGAACCGGCACAGCGGCTGAGCCTACCTAAGTCTGAATAGCTGAGAGGAGTGTGTATGATGTATAAATCAATGGTCGACAAGCTGATGGACATGTGTGAGCGACACGCCGATGACTTAGCCGATATGTGGTACAAATCATTGATGAACAACTCCCGGACTGAAGCCTGCCGTTCCATTCCCAAAGAGGTCTGTCTGCGTTACGCCAATCAGATTTACAGTTCTATCGCCGATATGTATTTTGCCGAAGACTGTTATAAAGCAGTCGCACAGGTCTTCGATATCAGCGGCATCGTGGATATCTTCTATGCCAGGGGCATCCCTCTGGAGCAGGCCCTGTACTCATTGATCTTAATGAAACGGCATATCTGGCTGTATGCCGATTCACAAATGCTGTTCAATCCCTCCGCAGCCGATATGACTTTGGCTCTGGACAGCATCAACCGCATCTTACTGGTCTTCGATTATGCCACTTACTATATCACCCAGACTTATCAGAAGATGGCTGCCAAGGCGGCCCATCATCACAACCCCGAGAAAAAGTAGCCTTTGAAACAGTCTCTCAACGTTCCAGGTCATGCAGGGTATTCCGAAATACAGACTGTCCGGTTCTATCTGTAGTGCGCTGTCCGCCAGCTCCAATGCTACTCAGCCACACCTTTAACAGCCGGAAGCTAATATTTGCTTACTTTAAAGTAATGGCTTAAACTATGCGTGAGTCTATCATCAGGTAGATCAGGCGGGAGAATATGAGCACAACGGTTAGAAGAAACGAAGGCGTATCGGGCGTCATCGGCAATACGCCTATGGTGGAAATAAGCAATCTGAATGACAATCCGGCGGTCAGAATCCTGGCCAAACTGGAAGGCAGCAACCCCGGAGGTTCAGTCAAAGACCGGGCGGCTTATTATATGATAAAAGCGGCCGAGGAAAGCGGTGAACTGACTTCTCTCAAGACCATTGTAGAAGCTACCTCGGGCAACATGGGGATTGCCCTGGCCATGATAGGAGCGGTAAAGGGCTATAAAGTAAAGCTGTTCATGCCGGCCTGTGTCAGCCAGGAACGCCAGAAGGTTCTGGAAGCTTTTGGAGCGGAACTGGTTTTGACCCCGGCCAAAGAAGTTACCGACGGGGCCATCCGACGAGCCCGCCAGTTCGTAGATAACGACCCCGAACATTATTACTTGCCCGACCAGTTCAGCAATCCGGCCAATGTAATGTCGCACTATTATTCCACCGGTCCGGAAATCTGGACACAAACCCGGGGTGAAATCGATGTCTTTGTCGCCGGTATGGGCACCACTGGCACGCTGATGGGAATCAGCAAATATCTGAAGGAAAAGAAGCCGGACGTCAAAATTGTCGGCGTAGAACCGGTGCCCGGACATTCCATCCAGGGATTGAAAAATATGAGTGAGGCTATCGTGCCTAAAATCTATAACCCCTCAGCCCTGGATGAAAAAATCACCATTCAGGATGACGAGGCGTTTGAGACGGCCCGTCTGCTGGCCGCCAGGGAAGGCCTTTTTGTCGGCATGTCCAGCGGCGCAGCCATGGCCGGAGCTTTCAAGATAGCCGCCGGGATGAGTAAAGGTACCATCGTCACTTTGCTGCCCGACCGCGGCGACCGTTATTTAAGCACCTCTCTGTTTCGTTCGATTTGCGCGCACTGCCCGCCTTAAACGGCCATAAAGTCGAGCTCAAAATAAGTGAGGAAGCCGTCCGGCTTCCTCGTTCTGTTTAAACTCCCAGATTAAAAGCCAGAGCCAGTAACACCAGTTGAGCGGTATTCCAGGCTGCATGCAGAATTATGGAACTCCAGAGAGAATTGGTCTTCCACCTGACCAGACCGAACACCACCCCCAGGATGAAAATCTGTACCAGAACTCCTATACCGTATTGAACGGCGTGTACCATGGCAAAAACCAGACCGGTAATTATAATCGTCCAGGCTGCCCCCAGGCGAGACCTGAGCAGCCCGGCAAACAGGAACCCCCTGAATAAGACTTCCTCGAAGAAAGGCCCTATCAGTCCGATTGCCAGCCAGAATGCCGGCGGGAAGGTGGTATTATAAAACGCCTGTGTCAGGATATCTTCCTGCTCGGGACTGTTCATTAATTGCCCGATGCCTATTGCAACAGCGAACAGCGCGATCAGTACCCCAATCAGAACCAGCACTGTTTTCAGGCTGATGGCCCGCAACGCCAGATATTCTTTGAAACCGGCGCCCCGGCGCAGTTTAATAAATAACCAGGCGGCGCCGACTCCCAGCAGTGATGAAATAATCAGGGCAATCGAGAACATATCACCATTGGTCATCAGCCTCTGGACAAATTCCATGACGCTGTCCAGATCACTGCCTATCGGTTCACTGAGGGCCTGCAAGACGGCAAAGATCACCATCACTATAGTTTGCGCCATGGAATCGATCATAAAGATCGCCAGGCTTAAACCCACGGTAGCCCAGGCGCCCCAGACCCCGGATGGTCGCCCTTCAGGAACCGCCGGGACAACCTCAATCGGGTTATTATTTTCAGGAAGGTTTTCAGGCTGCATAATAAAGTCTCAACCTCTCAAAACTGTATTTATAACAAACCGCCCGCTGCTGCCGGGCGGCTGAACGTCGTAAAAGCAGACTATTGGGTTTGATTGTAGGATGATATAATAAAACTGTCAAATTTTGTGATAATTTCTACTTAATATTAACATTCGGGAAGACGGATTTCACCCGGACTGAATTTCACTTATAATACGGGATATGGACAGGCATGTTTTTGTAGCCATGAGCGGAGGAGTTGACTCTACGGTAGCGGCCTTGCTGCTATTAAAAGCCGGCTGGCAGGTATCGGGCATCCACCTGAAGATACTCCCGGAGAAAACCGGACGCACTGACAGCGAACAGGCCGCACTGGAAAAGACCTGCCGTCAACTCGCTATCCCGCTGCATTATCTGCCGGTAGAAACCGAGTTTCAGGATCAGATCATCGCTTATTTTTGTGAAGAATACCGGCAGGGCCGGACTCCCAACCCCTGTATCCGCTGCAACCGCCAAATCAAGTTCGGCCTGTTGCTGGATAAAATCAAAGAACTGGGAGGAAATAAACTGGCCACCGGTCATTACGCCCGCATCGAGATTGAAAACGGACGCTGCCACCTGCTAAAAGGCCTGGACGGCCATAAAGACCAGTCCTATTTTTTACACGTTCTCAATCAAAGAATATTGGCCGATACCCTGTTTCCTCTGGGCCGTTTGCACAAGTCCGAGGTGAAAGAACTGGCCAAAGCTGCGGGGCTGCCGCAGGCCGAACACCGGGAGAGCCAGGATATCTGTTTCATTCCCTCCAATAACCAGAAAGCCTTTCTGGCCGAACGGATACCGGTTAAGCCCGGAGAAATAGTAGACAGCCGGGGCAACCTGCTGGGCACGCATCAGGGCCTGGCCTTTTACACCGTGGGCCAAAGACAGGGTATGGGCGTCAGTTCCAGTCGGCGCCTGTATGTTATTGAGATAGATGCCGTCGCCAACCGGATTGTAGTAGGCGGCCTCGAAGAACTCTGCCGCTCCGAACTGGTTGCCGGAGATATAAACTGGATCGCCGGCGAACCTCCTGATGATAAAACTGCTATTACAGTCAAAGTCCGCTACCGGGCCGGCGAGTGCCCGGCTCAGGTCGTTATGCAGGGCGATAAAGCGCATATCCGTTTTGCAACGCCTCAGAAAGGCCTTGCGCCGGGTCAATCGGCCGTCTTTTATTGCGGAGATGAAGTACTGGGAGGAGGCGTAATTGAAACATCCCGCTGAGTCAGCCCTGAAACCGGACTGGCAAGAAGAAACAGCCTGCTTGCCGCAGGGTTACACGCTGGTGGCCGGTGTGGACGAGGTGGGACGGGGCTGTCTGGCCGGACCGGTAGTGGCTTCGGCGGTGATAATGCCTCACAACGCGACTGCCGATTGGTACTCTGATATAAAGGACAGCAAGCTCTTGAGTCCCAAACAGAGGGAGCGTCTGGCTCCTTTGATCCAACGTCAGGCTGTTTCAATCGGCACCGGTGTAGTGAGTTCACAGTTGATAGACCGTCTGGGCATGACGGCAGCCGTCAGACTGGCCATGTTCCTGGCTGTCAGACAGTTGAAACCGGGACCGCAATACGTCCTGATAGACTATTTAAGCGTACCGCAATTGTCCTGTCCCCAAAAGGGCATTACCGATGGTGACAGCCTGTGTTTTTCCATCGCCTGCGCCTCGATTGTAGCCAAGGTCTACAGAGACCATCTGATGGACAGACTGGAGCGGCGTTACCCCGGTTATGGTTTATCCAGGCACAAGGGTTACGGTACGGCCGAACACCTGGCCGGTCTGCGTAAGTACGGCCCCTCTTCCATTCACCGCAGACTGTTCCAGCCCGTCAGTCAATTGCAGCAACTATCCTTCGACGATATGCTGCAAAGACGGCGGAGCAGATAAGTTGGAACGCAAGGACACCGGCGACCGGGGAGAGCAGATGGCCCAAAAATATCTGAAGAAAAAGGGCTATAAAATCGTCGAGACCAACTACCGCTGTCGTTACGGAGAGATTGATATTGTGGCCAGACATAAAGGCTGCCTGGTGCTGGTAGAAGTTCGTACCAAGAGCGACCCCCGCTTCGGCACGCCGGAAGACTCCATCACCAGGGAAAAAGCTTTGCATATGGAGCGCACTGCCGAATATTACCGCCAAAGTCATCCGCAAAAGTCGGATAACTGGCGGATAGATCTGATAGCCATTGAAATAGATGATTCTACCGGGGCACACGCCATACGGCATTTGGAAAGCGTTCTGGAAGAATAGACCGTTTTAGAGCGGCGGCGCCACCCTGTTCTGTAAGGTCCCGATTCCCTCTATTTTGATTTCAATGGTATCGCCGGGCTGCATGCCGCCGATTCCGGCAGGAGTGCCGGTGGCGATTACATCGCCCGGTTTGAGAGTCATCACACCGGAAATAAAACTGATCAGTTTTTCGATGCCGAACAGCAGCTCGGAAGTCCGGGCCGACTGGCAGACCTTGTTATTCAAAACCGCTGCGAGTTGCAGGTCGTGAGGGTCCAGTTCTGTCTCTATCCAGGGGCCGATGGGAGCGAAGGTATCAAAACCCTTGGCGCGGGTCCACTGGCCGTCGATTTTCTGGCAGACTCGTTCAGTCACGTCGTTGAAACAGGTATAGCCGAGCACATAATCCAGGGCTTGCTTCTCCTCAATATATCTGGCCTGGCGTCCTATAACCACAGCCAGCTCAGCTTCATAATCAACTCTCTGCCAATCACGCGGCAGGACAATATTATCCCCGGGTCCGATTACAGCACTGGCAGGTTTTAAAAATATCAGCGGCTGGGCCGGTAAATCCGAGCCCATCTCACGGGCATGCGGCCGATAGTTTACCCCCAGACAGACCACTTTGGAGGGCATACAGGGCGCAAGCAGTTTGACCTCATTCAGCGGCAGGCTATCCCCGCTGAGGCTGAAGACTGAATCGGCACTGCCGAAAGGGCTGCGTCTCAGACCGTGCACAGTATCGTCTTTAAGAATGCCGTAGGCCGTTTTTTTCCCGTATAAATACCTGACAATACGCATGTATCCTCCTTATTTTCAAGCTAATCTTATTATCGGCAAATCGGCGATGTGAGTCAAAAGCAAAGAGATTCGTCC
The DNA here is from genome assembly GCA_034429955.1 of Dehalococcoidales bacterium. Taxonomy (GTDB): domain Bacteria; phylum Chloroflexota; class Dehalococcoidia; order Dehalococcoidales; family UBA3254; genus DATIKD01. The sequence goes on along the minus strand of DAOUFH010000046.1, from coordinate 5,981 downwards.
GAGTAAGCGTCAGCCGGCCGCCGCAGAGTGCTATAATGAATTTAACCGTTAATATCACATGCGAGGAATGACTATGTACAACAAAATCCTGGTGCCCCTGGATGGCTCCGAATACTCAGAGTATGTTCTGGAACAGGTCAAAGAGATGGCAGTCAACTGCCACATCAAGGAAATCATCATATTATACGTGGTTGAACCTTTGAACCCGGCGCTCTATGAAGTACCTTCTCAAATCATCGATGATGCTTATTCCAAGGGCAAAAATTTCGGCAGGGCTTACCTGGACAGGATCGTGGCAAAACTGCAGGCGGAAGGAGTAGCAGCCCAGAGCGTCCTGGGAGAAGGCAAGGTCTGGGAGTCTATACTGGACTATGTGGGTAAGAATGGGGTGGACCTGATCGCCATGAGCACTCACGGCAGGTCCGGTCTCACCCGCTGGATGATAGGCAGTGTGGCGGATAAAATCGTGCAGAACTCTACTGTACCGGTTCTGCTGGTCAGACCGCCCAATACTAAAGAAGGCAAAAAATAAACTGAATACAAAATAACAGAATCGGGGAGGGTTTAAATGGGATATCTACCGGATGTTTATAAAGAATTTATCAAACAATATCCTGAAATCAATAATGCCTATGACAGCCTGGCTAACGCCTGCCACAAAGCCGGCCCGCTGGATAAAAAGACCCGCCGCCTGGTCAAGCTGGGGATGGCTGTCGGCCTCAACTCCGAGGGTGGAGTCCGCTCACACGTCCGCCGGGCGATTGAAGAGGGCATAACTCCGGATGAAATCCGGCACGCTATCCTGATGGCTTTCACCACCTGTGGATTTCCCCTGATGGTAGCCGCCTACAAGTGGGCCGATGAAGTCATCCAGAAAAATCAACCGGACGCCTGACCTCATTAATCCGCAATATTGAATATAATGAAAAAAGCGGTATCTGAAAACCGCTTTAATCCGGTCTGTCCTCCCAACCGGTGGGCTGTTGGACTTTGTTCTGCGCTCCCTAACCCCATTGCCGGATTATTGGATAAAAATACAACGCAGGCGGGGAAACATGATTTTTGAACGCATCAAAGCTGAAGGTTTAGCCCAAAACTCTTATTTTGTCGGCAGTCAAAGCGCTGCTGCTGTCATCGACCCTATACGTGATATAGATTGGTATCTGAATCTGGCAATAAAGTACGGTACAAAAATCAAATATGTTTTTGAAACTCATCGTAACGAAGACTTCGTCATCGGCTCAGTAGAACTGGCCGCTGCCACCGGCGCTGAAATCTATCACGGCTCCTGGATGGACTTTAAATACGGGAATCCTTTGCAGGACGGGCAGGAGTTCAATATCGGCAAATTGAATGTCACGGCGATTCACACTCCGGGGCATACCGATGAAAGCATGTCTTTCGTGCTTAAAGAAAAATCCGCCGGCCAGATGCCGGTGATGGTCTTCACCGGCGATGCTCTCTTTGTCAACGATACCGGCAGGGTGGATTTCGGAGGGATTGGAGATATTCCGCGCATGGCCTCCAATCTATTCGATAGTCTCTTTAACCGGCTGCTGACTCTGGGGGACGGCACGATTATCTGCCCGGCCCACGGAGCAGGTTCGGTCTGCGGCTCCAACATCGCCGAGAGAGACGAAAGCACAATCGGAATCGAAAAACAGAATAACCCGGCCCTGAAATTAACTCTCAAAGATAATTTCATCAGATATAAAGCGGCGGAAAAGCATGAAAAACCCACCTATTTTAGCATGATGGAGAAATATAACCTGGAAGGCCCGCCCCTGCTTAATAAACTGCCTTTGGTATCTCCGTTGGGGCACACCGCCTTTAAAAAAGCGCTTGAAGAGGGCTACCAGGTAATCGATACCAGGTCTCCTGCCGCTTTCGGTGCGCATATCAAAGGCACTTACCATATCTGGCTGGCCGGAGTGCCCTCTTACGCAGGCTGGTACCTGGATTATAGAAAGCCCATTTTGCTGATTTTGGAAGACGATAATCAACTGGATAAGGCCGTGCGTTATCTGATACGCCTGGGTTATGATAATATCGCCGGTTATCTCAAAGGCGGCTTCGATGAATGGTACAATGCCGGACTGCCCGTAGAAAAACTGGGCTTGCTCTCGATTCAAGATTTGAACTCCAAACTGGAAAAAAGCGAGCCGCTGCGCGTGCTGGATGTCAGGGCCGCCCCTGAATGGGAGGCCGGACATATCCGGAATGCGCAGAATATTTATGTGGGACATATCGAAGAGAAAGCAACAGAGTTCCTACCCGACCAGCCAGTAGCATTGATCTGCAGCGTAGGGCACCGTGCGGGCATCGCCGCCTCTATCCTGCAAAAAGCCGGAGTCAAAGAGGTGTACAATGTGCTGGGAGGCATGACGGCCTGGCAGAAAGCCGGTTATCCGGTCGTTGTGGAAAGCCCCCTTTAGTAAAAGACTATAATATCAGCTGAGGTGAAACCTATGTCCGAACAAGAATGCGGCCGTCAGCTTACTCTCAAAGAGGTACTGCTGGAAGCCGTTAAAAAAGAACTGGAGTCCCATATCATGTACCTGGACTTGAAGCAGCGAGTGGTTAATCCGTCCGCTCAGGACGCTCTCCAGGAACTGGCACAACAGGAGAAAACCCATCAATCCATCCTGGAGGACTACCTGGTGGGCAGACTCAAAGAAGGGGCGCTGGATGCCGGTGTGGTGGTCGACTACAAAATCGCCGAATACCTGGAACAGCCTGTTGTCTCACCAGCCATGGAACTTAGCGAGGTCTTTCTGCTGGCTGCCAATAAAGAAAAGCGCTCACATGACCTGTATCTTAACCTGGCGGCACTGCATCCTAACGGACAGGTTAAAAAGCTTTTGCAGGACCTGGCCTCTCAGGAATTGAACCATAAACTTAAAGTAGAAACCCTGTTCAATGAGACCGCATTCCCGCAAACCGATGGAGGATAGCTAATTCAGGTCGCTTAAAACTTCGTTATGAGAAATCATGAGATGCCTGATCAGGCCGATTTACAACCCTCCCAGTTGCTGGTAGAGAACTTATCCCTTTTTCCGCACGGTCCGGCGTTGGATATCGCCATGGGCAGCGGACGCAATGCCCTCTTTCTGGCCGAAAACGGTTTTACAGTGGAAGGCGTGGATAACTCGGTAGAAGCGGTCTCTGCAGCCCGGCAGCAGGCCCGGCTGCGCAATCTGAAACTCGAGGCCCGGGTGGCCGACCTGGAGCAGGACTTCCATATCGAGTCCGGTAAATATGCGCTGATTATAGTTTTCAACTATCTCCAGAGAGACCTGTTCCCCCGCCTTAAAAGCGGATTAAAACCACAGGGGATAATAGTTTATGAGACCTTTACCGTAGACCAGGTACGTTTCGGACGGCCCCATAATCCGGACTTTTTGCTGCAATACAATGAGCTTCTGGACTACTTTAGGGATTTTCGCTGTCTGTACTACCGGGAAGGCATCGTAGACAATACCGCGGCCAAAGCCTCACTTATCGCTCTAAAACCCTGAATTATGGCTGGGCCGGTGCTGTCGCTCCGTCTGCACTGCGTAGTTTCTGCCATTCGTCACGATGAATGACCATTAAAATAAAGTGATGAGCGTCTCTGGCCAGTGTGCCGCATTCCCGGAAACCGCACCTCTTAAAGCATTTCTGAGCGCGTAGATTCCAGTTTAAAGTGGTCAGATAAACCCGCTCCAGTTTGGTGCGGTTGAAGATATAGTCCAACAGAGCGTTCACGACCTCTTCACCATAACCCTTGTTCCAGTATTCGCGGTTGCCTATCATAATACCCAGTTCGGTCTTATTTTCGGTAGTATTCACGTTGTAATAAACGCAATTTCCGATATGCAGACCGTCCAGGGTTTCTACCGCAAATTCATGACGGCTGGAACTGGGATAACACAGCTCGAAAGTAAACTCCGAGAGAAATTGCTGGTAAGACATGCTTAAAGGCTCAGCTGCATCCAGCCGAGCCAGTTCGGAATCGGTCTGCCAGGCATAATCATCCCTGGCATCAGCTATTCTTTTTAAACGTATTCTTATTCTGCTTTGATTTGAATTTCGATTCATCTATCTGTATTAAAAAAGCTTATCGTCCTCGGAATCAATCCTTTTCAAGGCCTGTTCGGCCGCCTCGCTGACGACTTCATCAACACTGTTCAGGCATTTTTTCAGAAAATTCCTGGCCTGAGCACCACCGATTTGCCCCAGCGCCAGAATCGCAGCCTGCTGGACCTCCGGGTCTTTATCCTGGGCCAGTTTGATTAAATAAGGCACCGCCTCTTCATCGGCAATCTCGCCACAGGCTCCGGCCGCTTCGTAACGGGTGTCGGGGCTGAGGCTGGCCATTTCTTTGAACAATATGGGCAGCCACACTGAATCGCAATTTCTGCCCATAGCATAGAGAGCGCTGTTTTTCAGTTTTGCGTCGGAACTTTTATAGGCCAGCTCGATCGCATCCCGAACCTCCGGAACAGAAAGTGGAGCAGCGGCTTCCAGAGCCCGACGCCAGACCTCTCTGGGCTTGCTGCGGTCAGCCAGAATGTTTAAAAGCGCCTGTGAAACGCGGCTGGAACTGGCCGGACCCAGTTTCTTCAACTCTGCCAGCATGGCATACTTGCTGAGGGCTTTGGCCGCAGCAGCCTGCACCAGTTCGGACCTATCCTCGTTCAGCATACGGATAAAAGGCTGGATTAAAGTAGTCTCTTCGTTCTCCCAGAGACCTTCAATAGACTTGGCCCGCACTTCCGCATCGCTATCTCTGATAGCGTTTTTAAAAATACTATCGAAGTTCAGTTCAAAATTATCTTCAGCCAGTTCTACCAGCCGGCTGATAATCTGGCGACGACGCTCTACTTCTATTTTGCCCCAGACCTGCCACAGGTGATTCAATTCTTCCGTACCTATATTGGACAGATCAGCCAGTTCAGTATGTAAAAGGGCCTTCTCGGAATCCGCCAGGTCCTCGATAATCTGTTTTATATTTTCAGCAACAGGTTCCATGAATCAGGGCTCCTCTTCTCCTTCATCTCCATCTTCATCCATACCTTGTTCCCAAATCGGCTGGGTGAAATAGTCGATGTACTGCCCCATAGCTTCAGCAGCGGCCTGTTTCATCTTCTCTCTGGCTTCCTCAGCCAGACGTGACAGGTCGTTGTAGTCCACCTTGATATCCAGCATCTTGGCCAGAACTCGCAAGACGGCCAGCGCAGCCATCGGATTAGGCATCCGCGAGGCGTAATTCGGGACCTCTCCCAGGAGGCACAAGCCGTCTATCTCACGTTCCTTGGCTACTCCCAGCAGCAGACCGTTTAAGCCGGCAATTTGCAAATTGCCTTTTTGTTTCAAATTAAGCCTTTTAAGTTCCTGGACCAGATCAGATGTCGTGCCCACCCCCCAAACCTTGGGCATTTCGGTATGATGAATACGGGTCAAAGCTGCAGCGCAGGTATAGACTCTTTTAACATGAAAACGTTCGGCCACATCCAGAATGCAATGCGCCAGCTCGTACCCCTTGGCAGGCGGCTGGTCGTCACCCAGAAAGAGGATCAGGTCACTGCCCTCTTTATTATCATTCTTGCGATACAAGAATTTACTCTGCGGGAACTGGGGAGCTTCGATGACGCTATCCTCCACCAGGACACCGGTGGGGTCGAAGAATTCGGCCGGTTCGATTTCCGCCAGGTCCTTAAAACCCAATTTGGTAGTAAGGTAGGTAGCAATAATAATGGCTACATTACCTACACCCGGCCAGGCGGCCAGCAGATTAGGTTCATTCAGTTTGGGTCTGGCCCAAAGTTTTATTGAGTCTCTCATTTTTCCCCGCGCTTGCATAAATCGTAATTTGCCTTGTTTATTTTACATTATAACTTTTGTATTGGCGAGTGCCGCAAATTCGACTTTAATTATTAAAGCCGGAATTACTATTTGCTGGCAACCGCAATATCATAGCAGAGAATAGGCGGAGCCAT
>DAOUFH010000045.1:0-4388 GCA_034429955.1 Dehalococcoidales bacterium | reverse complement strand
GCAGACCTGGCTGGAGCGGCCGCTGACGGCAATCTGATATTGGTGAACGACATGAACATGGCAGCCACCGGAATCAGCGGCAGTGGTAGTCTGGCTATCTTGCACTTCCATGTTCTGGGCAATGCCGGTCAGAACTTTGAAATCACGCTAAGCGGGGGTACTTTATCCGGAAATAATCTTGAGGAAATCCCGGCAGGCTGGGTTGCAGGCAGGGCTGGCATTGTTAAGGCTGACCAGAGCATCACCTTTATGGATATGGTCAAGAAAGGTCGCTATGCGCCTGATTTCCAGATTGAGGCGAATGCCTCCACCGGATTAGAGGTTGTTTATACGGCCGCCGGTAATTGTACGGTGACAGGAGATCTGGTGGATATAACCGGAGATGGCGAATGTGCCATCACGGCCTATCAGGCAGGAGACAGCAATTACAATCCGGTGGATGCCGTGTTAACCTTTACGGTCTACAAGGCTGGGGATGCCAATGGCAGTGGAAGCATAGACGCGCAGGATATAACCCATACTATCAGGTACATTTTGCAGCTGGCACCCCAATATAATACCGAAGACCCAGAGAAGAATGATGAAACCTACGATGCGAACAATGATGGGAAGATCAATGCCATAGATATTACGGCTGTAGAGAGGGTCATACTTGACACTCAGCCTGAATAACAACAGGAGGTCAACCCTGGGAACAGTCTTCGGACTGTTCCCAGGGTCAGTCCAAAAAAATCTGGGGCTTTAATAATGTAGTAGATATCATGAAGAATCTATGATATTCGATATGTAAGGAGATGAAATGTCAACAATGAAATCTAACCTGGGTAAATTTCGTAATCTGATTAGTGGTCTGGTTCTATTATCCCTGGTCGTCGGTCTGCTGGGGATGGCCTTCCCTGTTGCGGTAAGTGCCGAAGGATCAGGCCCTGTTGGCAGCTTTTATTTGTTTTTAACGGATAAAGCCGGCGTTAATCAGTTGGTTGGTACCTGGACTTACGACAGTACAAACAAAACCTTTAAAGACGGCAGCGATGTGGAAGCCCCCTTTGTTAAAAGTTTCACCGGTGATAATGTGCTGCTTTATTCCGGTGCGGACAGGTATATCGCTCCCCGCATGGCTGTCTGCACAAAGGGTATTTTGATTTCCGATTTGAAAGATTATGTCGTAGCTACTACCGGAATTCCGCTTAATGATAACACAATCGTTAAGTGGGGTATGGGCACCAACTTAATGTCCAGCAATGGTTCTGGTAATCTTTATAGCTTTTTAACTAACAGGTACTATTATCCTTCTTATATTATAAGTGGAGAGTATAAAACTTTCGATACAACCGAAAAATATGAAGTCCCGGCTGTATTGGCTATTACCAGTTATAATCAAAGAAATACCAATCAAGACCAGGGTTGGACCAATGCTGAAACGATTGCCAACCTGGGTGAAACCGTTCCTCTGGTAGTGGATCAGGCGTCTCTCAACTACGCCTTTAATGTCTTAATTACACACGCCGATGAAGCTAGTAGCCTGCGGGTATTTATGGGGCAACGTTCAGAATCACCTGACGATTTAAATCTGGGCGCTTGGTCTCTGTATAACGGTAGTTGCGCCGGATTTACCCCTGAATATTTAAACATCGCTACCGATATCACCACTAATGATAGTAGCCAGTCTACGGCTGTTATTACCACAGATGACGGTTATTTTAAAGAAGTTGCCGGGCAACCAGTCTCATTCACTGTATCTGATATTACTAATCCCTATGGTATCGATAACGTTAGCATTACCGATGCTTCTGGTAATACAGTAGACTTATCTGAAAGTAGCGGAGACTATTCTTTTACTATGCCTGTATCGGACGTTACAATTCATGTAGTCCTGAAACAGGTCACTCCAGATTGTGTTGTCAACTTTACCAATGAAGGGACAACTTATACTTCTATTAATGCAGTCTCCGGTGATGTTATTAGTGCTCCAGTGGCTCCGGTTAAGGCCGGATATTCTTTTCACGGCTGGTATGCTGACGAAAATTTAACCACTCCGGTCACCTTTCCCTATAAGGTAACCGGTAATACGACGCTATATGCCAAGTGGATTATCCAATATACTGTCACCTTTGTTAGTTCTGGAACCATTCATACTACCGTTGTTGCAGATGAAGGCTCAACTATCGCTGAACCTGATGCTCCCATCAAACCTGTAGATTATATCTTTGGCGGCTGGTATGCTGACGAATCTTTTACTACGCAGGTCACCTTCCCATATACTGTAACCAAAGATACTTCGCTTTACGCCAGCTGGATTCTTAAGAGCACAGTTACTTTTATCAGTTTTGATACCACTTATACTACGGTACTGGCGGACAAGGATTCAACTATTGATAGACCCGCAGTCCCCGCTCAACACTCCGGATATATCTTCATCGGTTGGTATATTGACGAGTCTTTAACAGTTCCGGTCACCTTCCCATATACTGTAACCGGAGATACTTCCCTGTATGCCAGATGGGATGCTTATGATTATAATTATGCACTCTCCTACAATTCTGCTACCATTACGGGCTATACTGGCACAGGAGGGGAAGTAGTTATTCCTGCTTCAATTATTGTTGATGGAACAGAATATCCGGTTACTGCTATTGGTAATGACGCGTTTAAGAGTAAGACAACAATTACAGCAGTAACCATCCCGGATAGTGTGACCTCACTTGGCCAAAACTCTTTTCGTAGTTGTACTGGTCTAACTAAGGTAACACTTTCCAATAATTTGGCCACAATTTATGACTATTCGTTTTATGGTGATAATAATCTTACTACTGTAACTATTCCTGCTAGCCTTAATTATATGGCCCAAAAGGCTTTTAGAGGGTGTGGAAAGCTTAATTCTGTTTATTTTAGAGGATCTGTACCCATTACCTTTGGTGCTGACGTGTTTGCCTACACTGCCTCAGGATTTACGATCTATTACCATATCAATCAGACTGATTCCTGGTCGACCTTTACCGCTTATCCCAGTGCCGCCTATTGCGTGCTGACTCTGGATGAAAATTATACCGGCAGCCTGATTTCCAGTAGCAATGTTACCGTAACTGACAATCTGATTACAGCACCGGCTGATCCATCTCGGGAGGGTTATACTTTCTCTGGTTGGTATAAAGAATCTACCTGCGATACTGCTTTTAACTTTAACTCGGATACTGTAACCAATGATCTTACTCTGTATGCCAAATGGACGGATATTACGCCTCATAACATTACTATTGATACCTCCGTCACCGGAGGCACACTTATTGCGGATAAGATCAGCGCAATCTCCGGAGATACTGTTACACTGACCGTGACTCCCGATACCGATATGCAGATGGTAACTAACAGTTTGCTGTATACCGCTAATGGCGGTATCAGCTACACGGCCATCACCGGCAACAGCTTTATTATGCCGGCGGCTGATGTTACCGTGACGGCAAATTTCATCGCCGTCACCGCTAATCCCGATGCCTGGGACGGCTCGGTGGATGTCTCCTGGTACAATACCACTGATACAGAATTCACTCTGAGCACTCCCTCCCAGCTTGCCGGTCTGGCAGCCATTGTTAACGGTCTGGTGAACCCCGGTTCTAAAATCATCGGTGATGCCGGTTATATCCATGCCAATGGCGGTTTAAGCAGTTTAACCGGATCAAGCAGCACCACAACCTATCGCGGCGATGATAATTTTAAAGGCAAAACTGTTAAATTAACCGCGGACCTGGATATGGGCGGTGTTTACAATAGCAGCACTCAGACCTGGAGCGGTCCTAATTATATGCCTGTCGGCGGTCAGTATATGATGGACGTTACAGACCAGAATACTATTCTCAACGCTCCCTTTAACGGGGTCTTTGACGGGCAGGGCCATACTGTGAAAAACATCTACTGCAATCGTTATACTACGGTTGGGTATGATTGGAGTCAGTCGGTCGGACTGATCGGCCGGTTGGGTGTCCATGATGACGAACGGACTAATCCCACTCTGATGGCCGATAACCCAACTGTCCGTAATGTAGTCGTAACCGGTTATATCTATGGCCGGCGCAGCGTCGGAGGTATCGTCGGCAAAATCGGCAAGACCAACTATGGAGGTATAATTGAGAACTGCGCCAACTTCGCCACAGTTCAGGGTACCGATTCCAAGGGTACCGGAGGCATTGTAGGCGCAGGTTGGAACGGCGGATATATAAAGAACTGTTATAACGCAGGCAACGTTATTAACAGCTATAATGATGGTACCGGCGGTATAAGCGGCGCCGATGAGGTTCCTATCATTAATTGCTATAATATTGGAACTATCGGTGAAGGTTCCACCAGTTATGCCATCGGCCATAATAACGGCGGCGGTTCCACCATCAACTGGT
>DAOUFH010000044.1:0-6725 GCA_034429955.1 Dehalococcoidales bacterium | reverse complement strand
TAACCCGGTCCTGCAATGGTCGGTGGTATCGGGTGCGCAGGGTTACGAGTTGCTGATAGCCAGAGATGAAGCTTTCCTGGATATCGTGGTTGCTAAAAGCGGAGACAATCTGTGCCTCCAGAATGCCTGGCGTTGTGAGACTGCTCTGGAATATAATACCGCTTATTACTGGAAAGTCCGGGCGGTCGATGGTGCCAACAGCAGCGCTTGGAGCGGTTCCGGGCTGTTTGTGACCGTGGCGACTCCGGAAAGCAGCCCTGAAGAACAGGAGCCGTCTACCGGGTCGCTGGCTGCTCAAGACAACATAGTCTATGCTCCGGTCTCAATCCCGCCCATTATTATAAATATGCCGTCACTGCCGGCTGATGACGGCTCAGATGATACAGTGCGCTGGTTGTACTTCGCTCTGGGCAGTTTGACGGTTTTAACCATCGGTCTGATTGTAGCGGTAGTTTTAATTCTGAAGAGGCTCAGACGGTTTTGAACTATCGGGAGGCAGACCCTGTTCTCCAGGTGCAGGACGCTTGTTACGGGCCAGGGAGGCAAAGATGCCCAGCAGGCATAGAAAAGCGAAAATTCCGAAAGAGACCTGCACGACCGTCATGAAACCGGGATGGTTTTCCTGGGTTAGTACGATATCTCCCACAATCAGGGCGGTGACAATCAGGGTGATACCCATACTTAGAGTTTGTCCGATGGTGCGCATGGTGCTGGTTAAAGATGAGGCTACGGCGTAATGTTTGGGCGTTACCGAACTCATGATAGCGTTGGTATTGGGCGGCACAAAAAGCCCGAACCCGAAGCCGATGACAAAGAGAGTAATAATTACCTGTATCAGAGATGAATTTTCACTTAAAAAGACCAGGCTGACCAACCCGATGAAAATCAGGGCCATTCCGCCGGAGGCCACCAGCCGGGGTTGAATTTTATCGGATAATTTGCCGGTAATAGGTGCCAGTACGGTCTGCACCACCGGCTGTATGATTAAAATAAGGCTGGCGTAAAAAGGGCTGTAGCCTTTAACTATCTGCAAATAGAGTGACAGTAAATAAGCGATTGCCGCCGTGGCGCAGTAGGTAATCAGTGAGGCCAGGTTGGAAAACACGAAAGTGCGGTTGCTTTTGAACTCTCTTACGGCCAGTAAGGGCGATGAGGCCCGGTTTTCCCAGTAGAAAAACAGCACCAGTGCCGCCACGCCCGCTGCAGTAATGACCATGCCTGCGGCAGTTTTTATCTCAGAAAAACCGTAAATCAGGGCCACCAGGGCAACTGCAAAGAAAAGCGACCCTACGTAGTCGAATTTTTCACCTTTAGCGCCGATCCATTCAGCCTTGAAAACCCAGATAAAGATGATGGCGATGGCCAGTCCGAAAGGAGCACTGAATATGAAAAGGCTGCGCCAGTCGAAATATTGAGTTAAAATACCGCCCAAAAACGGGCCGATGGAAAGCCAGGCGTAAACCGAGGATATAAAGATGCCCAGGGCTTTCCCCCTTTCTTGGGCTGGAAAGGTGATGGTGATAATTGCCATCATGGTCGACCCCAGAATCGCTGCGCCGATACCCTGGATGGCACGCAGGGCTATCAAAAGCTGGATGGAGTTAGAGAATATCGCGGCCACAGTGCTGACAAAAAAAATGATGGCTCCGTAGATAGAGAAGCGGCGCAGCCCGAAGATATCGGCCAGCCGGCCGGACGGCAGGGAGAAGATTGCCCAGGACAGAACGAAAGCCGTAATAACCCAGTTGAGGGTGATTACATCAGGCTGAAATTCCTGGTTGATAGCGGGTAGCGCCACATTCAGAGACGAGGTCATAAAGGCGCCCAGGTTGCCTACCAGTAAAGCCAGTACCAGCACCAGGTTCTTGTTTACATTGCGGGGCTTGTTTAAGGGTTCTGGATTATCCGGCATTAAGATTACTCCTGAGATAGGCTGCTAGTTCAAATTATGGACGCAAACGGTATTACTGTCAAAAGCAAGCAAGGTCTGCTTTCCCCTGTGAGGTATCAGTATAGTTTGGTTTATAACTTTAGCGGTCAGACCGGGCGAACGGTTTTTCACCCGACCTCACTCAAAATTTACCTGTTCTGACTACCGACGGCTGAAAGCGGATTTATTAACTAAAAAAATAGGTTTTCATATCATCCTAATAGATAATCTAATTCGTTGACAAAGCAACCAGTCCTCTTTATACTTGATTTGCACGAGGCAGGGATTCAGTCTCGCTGTTTATTTTTTAAGGGGGTAGTATAGTCTTCTATGCCGGACGGCAGAAAAACGACAGTTTGCACGGATACGCTGCAGGCCCTGCGGGAAAGCGAGGCCTTTAATGCCTCTCTGCTTCGTGGTGCGCCCAATCCCATTCTGGTACTTAATGAAGATAACAGTATCCGTTTTGTTAATCCGGCTTTCGTTAAAATAACCGGGTTTTCCAAAAAAGAGCTGGTCGGGATAACTCCACCTTTCCCCTGGTGGCCTGAGGATAAAATCAGCCGGTACTGGAATGAAAACATTAGCGGGCGCGGCAGCGAGACCAACGGGCTGGAACGTCTGATCAAGCATAAAAAAGGTCGCCTGATCTGGATTAGCATCAGTATTCGTTATGTCAGGCAAAAAGGAAGTATCAAATATATCCTCTCCATCTGGACCGATATCGATAAGCTCAAAAAAGTAGAGCAGGCCCTCAAGGAGAGCGAAACTTTCAACAGCCGGTTGCTGAATGATGCACCTAATCCCATCACCGTGATTGATGCCGAAAAGAGGTTCAAATACGTGAATCCGGCCTTTGAAAAGCTGACCGGGTATTCGGCAACGGAGTTGTTAGGCAAAAACTGCGTTCCGCCCTGGTGGCCTCCTGAGAGAGTGCAGGAATATCTGGCGATCGGACGGGAAAACATGCACGAAGACGTTACTTTTCACGAACGCCTGTTACGCAAGAAAAACGGGGAACCTTTCTGGGCTGATATTTCTATCCGGCCGGTTAAAGAAAACGGCAAATTACTCTTTAAACTGTGTAATTGGGTTGATATCACCTATCGAAAAAAAATAGAAGAAAACCTCAATTCTTCGTATCAGAAAGAGCGATCAAGACGTAAATTACTGGAAGAAGAGACCCGCTTGCGCAACCTTTTCATTGACGTACTGGCGCACGAGTTGAGAACCCCGATTACTCCTATTCTGTCGTCAACGGAGATGCTCAAGGATATCATCGAGAACAGCGGAGACGCCTTACAGAAAAAACTGATCAACAATATTGCCGGCAGCTCGACAACTTTAGCTAAAAGACTGGAGGAGCTTCTGGATATGGCCAGGCAGGCCCGGGGCGCTTTCACCATAGACCGCCGGCCTGTCGATATAAGCCGCTTTTTAAAGGAAGTTGTAACGCGATTTAGACCCGCTTTACGTCAGACCGGGCAAAAGCTGAAAGTCCAAATTCAGGAAAATCTGCCGGTGGCTTCCCTGGATGCCTCCAGACTGGAACAGGTGATTATCAATTTGCTGGCCAATGCCAGCAAATTCAGTGCAGACGGCAGCCATATCTATCTTAAGGCCGGAATGGCCGAAGACTGGCTGACGGTAGAGGTTATTGATGAAGGGATAGGTATACCCAAATCTGCTCAGGACCAACTTTTTCAGCCTTATTACCGGGTCGAACCGGGACGCCGGCATATCAGGGGACTGGGGTTGGGACTGGCCGTCTCCAAGCAAATCATTGAAGCACACGGCGGCTTAATCTGGGTCAACAGTGAAGAGGGCCGGGGTAGTTCATTCTGCTTTAAAATCCCGCTCATCAATGCTGAAAGTTAGAATATGTGTTCCTAAAGCCGGTAATGTTATAATTAAGTAAGGCGATTATTACAGGTTTCCAGTATCGGACGGTAACTTAAAACTAAAACTTGGAACTGATCCCCCGACAGCTGATAGCCGGCGGCTATAGCAGGAGATTGAAATGCGGCTATTGTTGATAGAAGATGATGAAACTACGGTTGAGTCCATAAGATTGTGCCTGGAAATTTATGAGACCAATTCGAGCGTAATAGCGACCGCCAAAGGTAAAGACGCCCTGCTGTTGCTCAGGGATAAGTCCTATGACGCAGTACTGATCGATTTGGGCCTGCCGGATATCGATGGGACTGAAGTAATTACCAAAATGCGTGAATTTACCCAGATTCCGGCCGTGGTTTTAAGTGCCAGACACAGTCCGGAAGTGATCGCCAGAGCTCTGGAACTGGGGGCTGATGATTATATTACCAAGCCTTTTGATTACCGCAATCTGCTCAACCGTTTGAAGCATCTTATAGACCAGACCCGTCGCAAATCGATAGTGAGTTGAGAAGCCTGTTTTAAATTTTGGGTAGAAATCATAGAGAGCATAGCTTCTAGATATGAGCTGTTAGCTTTTAGACAATAAGATACTGATACTTATAACCTTTTACTCCCCTTTATCCGAACAGCTTTTTCCACCAGGGACGCCGGGACTGTTTCAGTTGTTCCTGTACCAGTTTCAGATTTTCTTCCAGAGCTTTGACCAGGTTATCCTGGTCTGGCGCAGCAAGTAAAGGTGTTTTGGGCCCCTCTAACTGCTCGAGCTGGACTTTAACCTGTTCCTCAAGTTGGCGGATTCTTTCGGTGGCGGCTCCCAGTTGGGCTGCCAGGCGCATATTTTCCTGATAGAGTTTCTGGGGGTCCAGGGCATTGCCTTTTTCATCCACCGCGACGATTTCAGTCTTGCTCTCTGCTTCAGCCTGGGCTTTAGCCTCCTGTCTTAACGTCTCCGGTATTTCGGTTATGCGGTATTCATCGCCAAATTTGGTAGGTACTTTAACAGAGGGTAATTTGCCGGCTTTGATGTAACGGCGAATGGTCTTGGCGCTTAACTTAAGGATTTCAGCGGCTTCGGAAATGGAATAAGATACAGTGTTGTCCATGGTGTGCTCCTTAAGAAATATGACTGGACAGGGTATACCCTGTTAGGCCTTATAATAACAATTCAAAAGGGAAAGGGCAAGAGGATGATGAATACTACCAATAATACCAATGCCACCAATATTATCAATAATTCAAATTAGGAGAGCAGCGTTTGATTAATGAATAATGATTTATAAGGAACCGGTTTTTGTATAAGGTTCTGTAATATCTGTTTATTATTCCCCCTAATTAAATCACCTAAACTTTGAACTTAATACTTAAAAATCGAAACTAATAGCTACTGGTAAGTAACTCTTATACGACAATTGACAGAATATGCATTTATGTATTAACATACGGCGAGGAAAAATGCGGTTTTAGACTACCACAAACGAGTTTTTAAATTCCCAAACGATTTTTTATGGTGTACTGTGACCAAAAATATAAAATATTTTAGGAGGATGGTAACAATACATGACAGAAAAATCGGTACAAGCTCCCGAGGTGAAGGCTAGCGCTCCGACGCTGGCAAATCCGGCGGCGGTAGGTTTAGGAGCCTTCGGCGCCACTACCCTGTTGCTGCAACTGCATAACCTGGGTCTGGTTGGTGTTAACGCAGTAATGTGGTTGGCTTTCTTCTTTGGCGGTATGGCCCAGTTAATTGCAGGTTTCCTGGAGCATAAGAACGGCAACAATTTCGGCTTTGCGGCCTTCACAACCTACGGAGCTTTCTGGATCGCTCTCGGAGGCATCTGGCTTAACGGCAATGTGGGCTTTACAGCCATCTCCGGGACAGATGTAGGCTGGTTCCTGGTAGTATTCACCTGTTTAACCGCTCTGTATTTCGTCGGCTCTTTAAAACAGAACACCGCCCTGGCTCTGGTGTTCCTGACCCTCTTGATCGGATTTATTCTGCTGGATATCGGTCATCTGGTACCCGGTGCTGAAATCTTCAACAAAATCGCGGCAGTCGAACTGATTGTCTGTGTTCTCTGTGCCTGGTACCTGATGATTCACGTTATATACACTCCCTTGAAGTTAAAAGTCCCGGCCGGTCCGGCCTGGCTTAAATAGATAACACCCTCAGAGTTAAAAGTAAATCGGACTAAAACCCCCTCTTGCAAGAGGGGGTTTTAGTTTGGCTGATAGCTATGAACTAATTTAGATTGATTCGGGGGTGATTCGAGCTCGCAAATACGAGGAAGGGAGAGGGCCTAATCCTTTCTGTGTATGGGTTCAGGACATAGGTAACACTCAGTTGTATCCGAAACTTCAAACTTATAACCTAGAACTTCTCTTGCATCATAATGTTTACTTAAAGACGGTACTTTTCCTTATATTTGGGTATTATTTTTTACCCGCCTTGCCCATCTCTGGTATAATGTAATAGTGTCTCGAATAAGATTGCTTTAATTAAAGTTTATTGACAGGTTGGAATATGCCATTATGCGAAATACTATTATAATTATTGCCATGATTGCCATCGGTATATTTATCTTTTATACCGTCAACTCCAATATGGCCAGCAATCCGGATGAAGTCTCCATCAGCGATATGATCGATTTGTCCAAGGACCATCAAATCTCTGCGATTTCCATTAAAGGCGACCAGCTTGACATCACCAAAGTGGATGGCAGCCAGCTGGTAGTTTATAAGGAAAGCAACGCTACCCTGAACGATTACCAGCAGATGGGCCTGGTGACCGAAGGCATCGATATCTCGTCGGAGAACAATACCGGCATCAACTGGGGCAGCCTGCTGCTGAACCTCTTGCCGCTGGTCTTGATCGCGGTGCTGATCTATCTCTTTTTCCGTT
>DAOUFH010000043.1:0-6219 GCA_034429955.1 Dehalococcoidales bacterium | reverse complement strand
CGACGGCCAGCAAATCGGCAACAAGATAACCGCAGATACTACCGGAAGCTGGAAAGCCGATGTCGTCATACCGTTCACCACCGCCGGACAGCACTCACTCATGGTAGCCGGCTCTATTACCAATGCCCTGGCTGTGGGTGAACTGGCTGTGGATGTGATCGCCAGTATCACTATCGACCCGGTTGAGGGCTACGTGGGCGATACCGTCAATATTAGCGGCAGCGGCTACGCCTCCAACAGCACTATCAAACTGTATCTGAATAACGCAGAGATAACCTCAGCTTCGATAATCACCGATATCAACGGCAGTTTCAGACAGACTATCACTATCCCGGCTATTAAAGGCGGCGATGTATTAATCGATGCGCAGGACAACAGAGGCAATAAAGCCCAGGCGGTCTTCATACTGGACAGCACTGCGCCGGCTATCCCTGAACTGGATTCTCCCAGGGACGGCTCTGCTCAAGGGCTATTCGGTAATATCACTCCCACTTTAGAATGGGGTAAAGTCACCGACCAGAGCGGTATCAGCTACAACTTGCAGGTATCCGATGACCCCGATTTCGATAACCCGGTTATCGATATCACCGGTCTGACTTCCAATAAGTATACTCTGAAAACCAATGACACCCTGCCCCGCGGGCTGTATTACTGGCGGGTGCAGGCGGTTGACGGGGCTTTTAACAGCAGTGCCTGGTCCGAAGCTTTTACGCTCAAGTCAGGCAGCATATCACCCGTGCTTTTTGCCATTCTTATAGTGATAGGTATCGCTGCCATCGCGGCTGCTATCTTCTTCCTGCTGCCGTTGTTGCGCAAAAAACTACAGGCCAGAAAAGCCAGAACTCTGCCTGAAATCGTGGTACCCGAAGTCGTTAACGCCGAATACCGTCAGATAGAAGGAGAAAAGAAAGCCCTGCCCAGAGCGATGCCCTGGAAGCTGGCTCTACCCCAGGCCCAGTCACGCGGACAGAAAGGCCTGTCCGGAGAAGACCAGGCCCGGCTGAAAGTGATCGTTGACTTCGCCACCTCCGTCCCGCTGGTGGAACCGGGCGCCAATACCAGCTGGTTAGTGGAGCTGGCTGAAAACAATAGCGGTATCTGCGCTTCGCCTGAGCTTTATCGGCAAATCGTCAAGGGTGAAGTCGCCTTGAAATACGAGCCGACCTGGATGAATCATCCCACTTTTGTCGATCTGGAATCTTTATTACAGGGTCAATCATTGCTGGAGGATATTCACGGCTTTGTCGATTCAGTGAATAATACCGCCCTGGCAGCTTCGACAGCGCTGCAGGATATCTATCAGGCAATCCTTGCGGAAGTCGATATTGATATCTTCACAGCCGAAGGCTGGAATTATATTTCAGCGGTTTATATGGACTCTTTCATCTGGTTCCAGGGTAAGTATTTGCGGGAACCTGCCGAACGGGATTACTCTATCAAATCAGAACCAGCTGACGACGGCTCGATCAAATATAATCTTTACGCTGAGTCCGGAGTCCCCTTCGAAGGACTATTATTAAGCCTTGAAGACGAAATTGTGGCGGCACAGATGCGGTCTATACATATCAAGCTGCGCCGCTTCTTCCGTAATAATGCCCACATTAAAGCGGTGGTCTCTTCTATCATTCAACTGGAAGTACAGCGCAATCGGCTGATCGGAGCGCTCAGTCAATTCAACCGCCTTAACCCAGCGTAAAGGAGTTGCGTTTTGTTTCAGGATGCGAACCCCCTTCAATGAAGGGGGTTCTTTTGTGAATATTACGCTCAAGCTGACCCGGACTCATCTTGACACGGCTGAAACAGGCATTTTTACTGGTTGCCAGCTTCCCGCAAGCTTTTGAATATCTCCTTCCAGCCGGGAGTTTTGCCGTACATCAGCAGGAATACTCTGAAGATACGTGAAACGACTACCAACGCCCCCCAGATGGACAGACCCATTACAACGATGCTGACCGCCAGTTCCCAGACCGGAATACCGGCACTGATGCGCATCATAACGGTTAAAGGCGCCGTCAGAGGAAAAATCGTCAGTATTTGGGTGACTATATGGTCGCCGTTTTCGATAATAAACGGCATCAGGAAATAAGGTACCGCTCCGAACAGGGTGAATATAACCGACATCTGCTGCCCGTCCCTCTGAGTAGGAGCTATAGCACCCAGACCGGCCATCAAGATAGCAAAGAGGAAATAACCCAGAATAAAATAGACCAGGCTTAAAATCACTACACTGGGCGGGAAAATCAACTCGTTGAACAGGCCGCCGATGCTGGAACTGGCCATATTAAGCAACAAATAACCTGAAGCCAGCCACAGTACTATCTGGATCAGCCCGGCTACTCCCAGAGCCAGCACCTTGCCGGTGATCATCTGCCGGGTAGATATCGAGGAAAGCAGTACCTCCATGATGCGGTTTTCTTTCTCCTCGCTTAAGCCCTGCAACAGATAACCCGAAGCGGTAAAAATAGAGAGCAACAATAACAGACTAAACAGGTAGGAGATGATATACATTCCGAAACCGGCCCGGGTATCCGTAACCTGGCCGGCTTTATCCAGTATCACGGTAGACAGACCAAGCGGATAATTCACCCGATAGGCCAACTCCGGACTGACTTTGTCCTGTAGCATATTCTGAATCAGAAAATCACGCATGGCATTATAGACATTGGAGGGAGTCTCCAGTTCGGTCTTCATGGAAAAACGGGTAACCAGACCACTCTGGAGATAGTCTGCCGGAATTATGAAATATTCCTGAATGTCGCCCCGCACCATGGATTGGTTGGCCTCTTCAGCGCCTTCATATTGAATTAGTTCCAGCTCGTTATAGTTGGTAAAATCAGCGAAGATGCCGACCTCATCAACATAGCCGACCTTGGTGATTTTCACTTCTTCCTCAGGTTTGGACAGCCCCGAAACCAGTTGATAGACCAGCAGGGCCAGAATACCTAAAACCGGCAGAGCCAGAGTAGTTATTACAAACCCTTTACGCTTCAAGGTTGAATACAGTTCATTTTTAAATATTAAAAGAGTCTTGTTCATCTTTGACCTCCGGCCACCTGGATGAAGATATCGTTAAGGGTCGGTGTAGCTATTTCGAAGCGGTCGATAACCACGTTATGCGCAATCAACTGCTTGAGAATCTGCTGATGACTCAGTCCGGATTCAAAGACCATCTCGACTTTACGGGTTGAAAGAGGATGTACGGTCACTCCTGTTATTGCCGGTAATTCTCCCTCGTACTCCAGAACCAGGGAATTGCTACGAAAACGGACTTTAATCTCGGATAAACTGCCATAAAGCACGTTTTGTCCTTTATTAATCATAAAAACCCGGTCACAAAGCTCCTCCACTTCATTCATGCGGTGAGTACTCAGCATGATAGCAGTGCCGCGGTTTTTTAATTCAAAAATAATTTCCTTGACCATTTTCACATTGACCGGGTCCAGCCCGTTGAACGGTTCATCCAGTATGATAAAGCCCGGGCTGTGCAGAATCGTCACCAGTAGCTGCACGATCTGCGCCATACCATGGCTCAGTTCCTCGATTTTTTTATTTTTATGGGCATACAGATTGACCCGCTTCAGCCATTCGTCAGCTCGTGTCTCAGCCTCGCTTCTATTCATGCCCTTCAGTGTAGCCAGAAATATAATGCTTTCAAAAATGGTTTTCTTTTTATAAAGGCCGCGTTCTTCCGGCAAATAACCGATCTTGTTCTTGAGTGAATTATTAAATTTCTCACCGAACAGGAGTACTTCTCCCGAGTCGGGTTTTATAACATCCATTATCATGCGTATACAGGTAGTTTTACCTGCGCCGTTCGGCCCGATCAAACCCAGGATTTCATTATTAGAAAGCTGAAAGGAGACATCCTCTACCACTTTCCTCTGTCCATACTTTTTGGATACATTTCTTACATCAACTGCAGTTACCCTGCTATTCTCTATCATTTTCTATCCCTTTAATAACCCTGTGAGACTGTTTGAATATAATTTTGATTTACATTAGCACATTTTAACCTTTTTCTCCGTCAATTCTCCAGTCGTTTAATAATTGATTTATTATAAATAATTCGATAGACTTTTCTCCACTGCGGGCTATTTTCCAGTCTAATCTTACGACAATCTCATAATGACTTTTCTTGACTGACATCCGGCAGAGGACTAAACTAGTAGGTGATATTGGTCACTATCAGATGAGCTAAATTCTACTTAAAAAATTCGATTCCGGCCCAGTTATTCATCCGGTTCTATACTTTAAAAATATTTATATTGCAGATATTTTTAACCAAATTTTCTGCCCAGGAGGACTGTGTTGAGCTATCAGAATCTATTATTCACCAAAGAATCCGGCATCGGCATTGTGACCATAAATCGTCCCCAGGCTGCCAACGCTATGAATGATGATGCTTATGCCGAACTCCTGCAACTTTTTCAGGAAATCGAAAAAGACCCGGAAGTCAGAGTGGTAATCATTACCGGCGCGGGCGAAAAAGCTTTCGTGGCAGGCACCGATATCACCAATATGGCCAAATTGACTGCAGCCGAAGCCCGGGCTTTCGCTTACAAGCTTAAAAGGACCTTCGACTTAATCTGGAATCTGGACAAACCGGTTATAGCGGCTGTTAACGGCTATGCTCTGGGCGGAGGCTCAGAACTGGCCATGAGCGCAGATATGATTATCGCCTCTGAAAACGCCCGCTTCGGTCAACTTGAAATCAACGTCGGCATTATCCCCGGTTCCGGCGGCACGCAGAGATTACAGAGATTGATCGGCATCAACCGGGCCAAGGAACTGATTTACACGGGAAAAATGATTGATGCCAGGACTGCCTACGAATATGGACTGGTTAATAAAGTAGTACCTCTGGCCGACCTTATGAAAGAAGCAAAAAGTCTGGCGACCAGTCTGCTGGAAAAGAGCAGTGCCATCTTGAAGCTGGCTAAATCTGCCATTAATAACGGCGCCAATACCGATCTGAATACAGGGCTGAATATTGAAATTGAATGTTTCGGCCAGTGCTTCGCCACCGAAGACCAGAAAGAGTGTATGGCCGCTTTCATTGAAAAACGTAAAGCTGTTTTAAAGCACAAGTAATCGTATACTTTATCACTTTCGAAAAATTTAATTTAATAATATTTTAGGAGGTAGTTTTCAGTGGAAATTAAAACTGTGGCAGTAATTGGTGCAGGCACTATGGGCAACGGCATTGCTCAGGTAACAGCTGCTGCCGGCTACAACGTGATTATGACTGATATCAAAGACGAGTTTGTCGCTAAGGGTATCGCTACCATCAGCGGCAGCCTGGACAGAATGATAAAGAAAGGTACTTGTACTGAAGAACAAAAAGCGGAAACACTCGCCCGCATTAAGGGCACTTGCGATGTCAACGAGGTCAAAGTCGCTCAACTGGTGATTGAGTGTGCTCCTGAAATTCTTGATCTGAAAACCAAAATCTTTAAACAACTGCATGAAATTTGCCCGCCGGAAACCATTTTGGCATCCAATACATCTGCTCTTCCAATCAGTGCTATCGCTTCAGCGATTCCTCGTAAAGAAAAGGTGGTCGGCATTCATTTCATGAATCCGGTCCCGGTTATGAAGGGTGTAGAAGTTATTATCAGTACGTTCACTTCTGAAGATACCGTTCAAACTGCTAAAAATTATGTTAAGTCAATTAATAAAGAGGCTTGTGAAGCCCGCGATTATGCCGGTTTCATAGTTTCACGCCTGATTGACGCCCTTATCAATGAAGGTGTTCAATGTGTTATGGACGGCAATAAACCGGAAGAAGTAGATAAAGCGATGAGGCTTTGCGCCAATTTTCCGATGGGCCCGTTGGAGCTATGCGATCTGGTTGGCGCAGAAGTTGCTTTACATGGAATGGAAACCATGGCAGAAGAATTTGGCAACAAGTTTAATCCTGTTCCTTTGCTGAAAGATCATGTTCGCTCCGGAGCTCTGGGTCGTAAAACTGGAAAAGGGTTCTATGATTATACCAAAAAATAACTGAACCAAAAGCGCTTTATTGCCCAAACTAAGCGTGCCCGGTTAAAGATTTAATTAAATTTTTAAGGAGAAAAAGAGTGGTTAACAAAAACAGTGATGTTGTCATCGTAAGTGCCGTACGTACTCCTTTCGGCCGCTATGGCGGTTCTTTGAAAGATATCGATTATTATGATCTGGGTGCCATTCCCATGCGCGAGGTCATAAAAAGAGCGAATA
>DAOUFH010000042.1:0-2854 GCA_034429955.1 Dehalococcoidales bacterium | reverse complement strand
TCGGACCGCCTATTAAAGCCGACCGGCTGCTGGACGACGGAGACCTCCTGGAAACAGCTGGTTTGAGCTTTAAGGTTATCAATACACCGGGCCATACCCTGGGTGGAATCTGCCTGTACGGTCACGGCCTGCTTTTTACCGGAGACACGCTCTTCCGCAGCAGCATCGGCTCTTCTAATATCGGTACCGGCACCCGGCCGCAGCTTGTCAGGTCCATCATGGAAAAGCTGCTGTCCCTGCCCCCTGAAACCGTGGTCTATCCCGGCCACGGCTCCTCTACCACTATCGGCGACGAGCAAAAGCATAATCCGTTCCTCTATGCCAGGGATAACTATTAGCCCCGGTCAGGCTCTTGACGCTGCCGGGTATTAATATTACTATTACTGCAAAGCATCCCGGTCAGTCCGACTTTATTCTGTATCCGGTTTTCTGCGGAGGCGCTATGCTGAGAAGCGGTAATGGTATCAATCCGCAGGCCCTGGAATGGCTGCTCGAGCCGCAAGATGCGGCCGTGCGCTATCTGGCCAGAAGGGACCTCACCAGCTGCGGCCTGGAGGAACTGATGTTCCTGCAGGAGAAAGCCCATGCCTCCGGCCCGATCGTTCGTATACTGGACAATATGCAGCCTGAAGGCTACTGGGTCCAGCCGGGAGCCGGATACTATCCCAAATATACCGGCACGGTCTGGTCGGTCATACTGCTATCCCAGCTCGGCGGGTCGCTGGACATCGATAAACGGATTGCGGCCGCCTGCGCTTACCTGATCTCCCACGCTCTTACTGCGCACGGGCAATTCACAGTCAACGGTAAACCTTCCGGCACAGCAGATTGCCTGCAGGGCAACCTCTGTGCCGCGTTAACGGACCTGGGCTGCCGCAATGCCTTCCTGGACAAGGCCTTCGAGTGGATGGCCCGCAGCATAACCGGAGACGGAGTAGCCCCGGCGACAGAAAAAGACGCTTCTCTGCGTTATTATGCCGGCAAGTGCGGTCCTAACTTCGCCTGCGGTGCGAACAATAAGTTACCCTGCGCCTGGGGAGCGATTAAAACCATGCTGGCTTTCAGCAAGCTGCCCAAGAACAAACGTACCCCCCTGATTGAGAAGGCTATCCGGATAGGAATCGATTTCCTGCTTTCCGTTGACCCGGCAGAGGCCAATTATCCCTGCGGCTACGCGGACAAACCTTCTTCCAACTGGGTCAAATTCGGTTTCCCGGTCTTCTATGTGACCGATATTTTACAGAACCTGGAGGCCCTGACCGCCCTGGGTTACGCTGAAGATCCCCGTTTAGCCCGGGCCCTGCAATTCGTACGCTGGAAACAGACGCCCGAAGGCCGCTGGAAGATGGAATATGAGTATAACGGCAAGACCTGGGTGAACTTCAGCCCTAAAAACACCCCCGACAAATGGGTCACTCTCAGGGCCATGCGCGTTCTGAAAAGCTGCGGTTAGCCCGAGTTGTACAGCAATCCTTCGCTTTCTATAATGGACTTGTTATGACTGTCCACAAAGCACCATCGCTTGAACAAAGCGTCATCGACTTCATTACCGGACACCGGCTGATTCGGCCCGGCCAAAAAGTGCTGGTCGCGATATCAGGCGGAGTCGATTCAGTTTTTCTGCTGCAGGTCCTGGCCAAAATCAAAGATAAGCTGGGGATTTCTCTGCAAGCGGCGCACCTCAATCATCAATTGAGGGGAGCGGAGTCGGACGGCGATGCCGCTTTTGTAGCCGGACTGGCGCAGCAACTGAAGATTCCCTGCACCGTCGCAAAACAGGACGTGGAGGCTTTCCGCAGCAAGCAGAAATTAACACTGGAAGAAGCTGCCCGCGAAGTCCGTTACACTTTTCTGGCCCGTACTGCTACGGCAACGGGAGCGGACTGCGTCGCTACCGCTCATAACCGCAACGACCAGGTTGAGACCATTTTATTACACCTTATACGGGGCACAGGCACCCGCGGCCTGCAGGGTCTGCAACCGCAGCAGGAACTGCGCTTTGGGGATACCGCTCTGACTGTCATCAGACCTTTGCTGGAGCTGCCGCGCATTGATATTGAAGCCTATTGCCTGGCCAACAGTTTGTCCTTCAGACAGGACTCCAGCAATCATTCACTCGACCCACTGCGAAACAAAGTACGACTGGAATTGCTGCCTGTACTACAAAAATACAATTCCGATTTCCCGGCGGCGTTGCTGCGCCTGCAAAGGATCGCCGCCGATGAGATGAGCTATCTGGAGTCAGAGACCGAACGTACCTGGGAGCAGGTCGCGGCTCAAAAAGGCCCCAATATTATCTTCGACAAAAACGCCGTGCTTGCATTGGCGCCGGCCCTGCAGCGGCAGCTGGTGCGCCGGGCTTTCCACCGTCTGCTGGGCTCTCTGAAAGACATAGAAACGCGGCACATCGAAGCAGTGCTGCAAGCTTTCAACAAACCGGCGGGACGCCGGATAGACCTGCCGGGCAGGCTGGTCTGCAGCGTGGAATACACCCGTTTCATCCTGGGTCTACAAGTAGCGGATTTAATTCCCTTTCCGCCGCTGACCTCGGAATACACTCTGACCGTACCAGGCCTGACCCGGTTGCCGGGTTGGCAGGCGGAATGCCTCTTTCTAAGTTCAGGCGCTTATTCCGACGACCCGGACAGCCGGGCCAGCTGGGCCAACGACGGCTTTACAGCCTGTTTTGATGCCGCAGCCGCCGGACGGGAACTGTTTATCCGGAAAGCCCAGCCGGGGGATAGTTTCAGGCCGCTGGGACTGAGTCAGACCAAGAAAGTGGCCCGTTTTATGATCGACGCCCGGATTCCGCATGACTGGCGGGAATGTATTCCGCTGGTCTGCAATCCCGCTC
>DAOUFH010000041.1:0-2292 GCA_034429955.1 Dehalococcoidales bacterium | reverse complement strand
GCACTATCACTCCGTCCGGCAGGTTTTCGATCAGAGAACAGACCGTACTACGCAGATCGGATACAGAAGGAGGAGTATCTGTATTTAAAAAAGGCCTGTTGCGGGAGATTCTTTTACAGACGAAGATCGCCGTGACCGTGCATAAAATCAGGGCACAGATTATAAGCAGCGTATAAGTCAGAGAATTATTAGCCATAACAGGTTATTTGACCTATTATCGATGATAACCATTATAACCGCATATTTGTTTCAACTTTATTACAGCGCGGTACGGTTGACTAAAAAACGGTGTCAGCCTGGTAAAATTATGCAGGTTAGTACCCAATTTGAGGATAGCCGGACTGCTAAAGCGAATAAGCGCCGGACCACAGTCCGTTAAAGAAATGGCGGGCGTTGACGCCCAGAGAACTGGTTTCATAACCGCCTTCCTGGACTACCAGGGTTGGCAGTCTCAATTGTCCGATGATATTGCCGTTGGCTTCGAAGTCTTTGGCCTGCAGCGACCAGCTGCCGGTGGGATCGCCTTCGGCCGTATCCAGCCCCAAAGTCACTATCAGAAACAGGGGGCTGAATTTTTTGATATTCCTGACCGCTTTCCTTAAATAAATGCGATAGCTTTCTCCGGTAAACTTTTCCGGCAGAGGGTAGTTGATATTGAACCCTTTACCTTCTCCCGTCCCCTTCTCAGTCTTGAAGCCGCTGAAATAAGGGTAAGCGAAACCCGGCTGACCGTGAATTGAAATGGTCAGCACATCGCTCCGGGCATAGAAGATATCCTGCTGGCCGTTGCCGTGATGATAGTCTATATCCAGGATAGCTACTTTGCCGTATTTACTGAGATACTGGGCGGCCACCGCCGCGGAATTGAAGTAACAAAAGCCTCCGAAGGTCCTTTTTTCTGCATGATGTCCCGGAGGACGGACCAGGGCGTAAGCCAGATGGTCTCCGGCCAGGAGAGCAGCCGCGCCGGTCAGGGCGCAGTCTACCGCGCCCAGGGCTGCCAGATAGGCATTGGCATTGAGAGGTGTGAAGGTATCGATGCAATAATAACCGGCCCGTACTGCCAGGGGTTTAGGGGGATGGGCCGCATTGCGTATTGGAAAGACATAGGGGTAGACGGAGTCTTCATCTGACAGTCCGGCACAGACCTTCTTCAGATAGTCTACGAAATCAGAGTCATGGACCGCCCTGATATTCTTTTCTCCGAAGTGATTGGCCCTGATGCGTCTGAAAAGGCCGCTGTCCTCGATTTCCTTAAGGATGCTGTCGATCCTGACGGGGGCTTCCACATAACCCACGTCCTGAACATGGTGAATATCATGTTTCTCATTCACCAGCAGCACTATTTTTTCATCATCGGGTACCTGATGGTCTATTTTTACTTCATCGCTGTGCTTCAGATACCTGGGCGGCCTGATTTGTACAGGGTCGTCCCTGAAAGAAGCGACCACCATATCTATGTATTCCTGGGGACACAGTTTGGCATATTTACGCTCCAGTATAGCGCGTGTTACCTGTTGGGCATATTCCCTGGCAAGAGTGTCCTCTCTATCCAGGTTATCATAGACCAGATAGGGTGGATTGTCCGAGTCCGGTTTCAGGGGAGTCTCATAGGCAGTGTTGATAATCGGACGTGCTCCGTATCTTTCATAGAAACGCAGGCGGGCCTGGTTCTGTTTACGTATCAAAGGGTCTCTGGACAGTTTGGGGTCGTCCGGCAGGCATTCAAAGAAGATGCCGGTAGTCTGCAGTAATAATGCTGCCTCCCGTACTCTGTTGTAAAGCGCTCCGCCGACTCCCCGTCCGGAGATTTTTTTATCCGAAGCCAGGTAGTCCAGGAAACAAAACTGCAGCGTGGCGTCGTGCATCAGCAGGGCGAAGCCCTGGACTTGACCCTTTGATTCGGCGATGAACAAAATCGAACGGAAGCGGTATTTCAACGGGTTATGCAATTTATTAGGCAGTTCACGAATTTCACCTTCGGGTAGCGCTACGAACTGGGACTTCAGTATACTCTGTACCTGTTCGACGGCTTTTTTATTCACCAGGGTAACACTGTCATAGACACGGCGAATGCGAAACATAGCAAGACTCCTGCAATACCGCTATAACTATTTTATAATAAAATTGCGACGAATTTCTCCGTCCGGATGTTTTAGACAAGGATAAGCTGATGATCATTGATTTTCCTTGCGGCAGACAGACTTTTGATTATGACTGCGGAGCCAAGTCTTTACAGATGGTGCTGGCTTACTACGGTCTGGATGTACGTGAGGACGGGCTGATAGTCAA
>DAOUFH010000040.1:0-2558 GCA_034429955.1 Dehalococcoidales bacterium | reverse complement strand
ATTGATGCCCTCCTGCTCCAGTTCCTGAACAGCCTTACTGACGGCGGTTGAAGCGTCGTTGATTATAATATTCCGGCTGGGGCTGGACAGTTCGTTGGTATCTTCGCTGGTCGCCCCTATAATGCCGTATTTTTGACCGTCTTTTTCAACGATGGTCCAGGCGGGGAGTTTACCGTTCAGGGTGCTTTCATTGGAAAAATCGAAGTTGGCGCACATTACCGGGAAATCGGCCTCATCGATGAAATCGGCCAGCATCTGCGAACCTTTATCAAATTCATGATTGCCGACGGTCATGGCGTCGTAACCCATATATTCCATAAACCATAGATCAGCCAGTCCGTGGGAGGTATTGAAGTACAGGCTGCCAGTGAAAACATCCCCGGCGTCCAGCAGCAGCACATTATCCCGGCCGGATTCCTCTCTTATTTGTGCTACCAGAGTGGCCCGGCGGCCTATATCATCCAGGCTGGCATGGGTGTCGTTGGTGTGCAGAATCACCAAAGAATTAAGCTGTTCTGACTTACTGCAGGACACGGCCGCTGCCGGCAGCAGCAGACAGATTGACATAATTATAAGAAGGCGCGATATCGTTTTCATAGCCGCATTATAGCATAGCCGGCTTCGAGCTGACAGGAGATTGTTATGATTGGGAGTTCGCAGCCGGGTTGTCCGGACTAATTTGAGAATCATTCTCAAAAAGTACTTGACGGAAAGGCAGATCGGGTCTATTATATAAATATGAGAATGAGAATCAATCGCAACAATGTACCGGAAATCAGCGGGCATCCGAAGACCCGGCAGAGGCAGTTGTTGTTGGAGATTATCAGGGAGACGCCGGGTCATCTGGATGCCAAGTCGCTTTATAAACTGGCGCTGGAGAGGGATTATTCCATCAGTCCGGCCACGGTTTACCGGACCTTGAACCTTTTCAAAAAAATGGGCTTGATAGATGAGAAACATCTGGGCCGCTCATGCTGCTGCTATGAGCTTAAACGCTCCATTCAGCACCAGCATCTGGTCTGCAGTAAGTGCGGCAAGGTTATTGAATTTGAATGCCCGCTGAATGAGACGGTCGAGAAAGTCAAAAAGGAACAGGGTTTCGTGGTCACCCGGGCTGAGATCTATCTGGAAGGGCTTTGTGCGGACTGCGCTGCTCAAAGCGGCTCTGAAATAGCGGAATAAATCGGGTTGATTAAAAATAAAAATGGATGTCGGGAGGAATAATATTATGGTAGCTGAAATCAACGATAACAACTTCGAAACAGAGGTAATCAAATCGGATATACCGGTGGTGGTGGATTTCTGGGCTCCCTGGTGCGGCCCCTGCCGCATGATGGCTCCGGTCATTGATAAACTGGCCCAGAGCTATGACGGCAAGGTCAAGTTCTGCAAACTGAATGTGGACAATAATCCGGAGACCTCGGCGAAGTACCAGGTCATGAGCATCCCCAGTCTGCTCTTTTTCAAGGGCGGACAGCATAGCGATACTTCGGTCGGCGCTATGCCGGAAGGCATGCTCAAGCCGAAGATAGAGGCGCTTTTATAGTTATTCGTCTTTCGTTATTAGTTTATAAGGATCTTGGGCGGCCGCCAGGCCGCCCTCTCAATTTAGCCAGGGGGAGATACCGAAAGAATTTGTCCCTGAAATTCCTGAATCAAATGTGTTACCTATGTCTTGGTTAAAAACTTAAAACTTAGAACCTGTAACTTAAAACTGACAGCCATAGGCTGTCATACGCTTGACTTTTACGCCTGAAATATCGATAATAGAAAAGTTGGGATAAAACACTTCTCCTCACTCGTATCCCGGCAAAAAGTACTCCCCGATAGCTCAATGGTAGAGCGGGCGGCTGTTAACCGCTAGGTTCTAGGTTCGAGCCCTAGTCGGGGAGCCAATCATTTCAACTACAATTTTCATTAGATTATCCATGAGTGTTTCAAGTGTGTATACATTTGCTATTACGGGACTTAATTGAACGTTTGTATTAGCAAGCTCTCTTGATGTTTTTCAAGTCTGCAATCCTGTCTGTCTTTCTGTGTAAAAACTTCCTTCGTAAATGGAACTATGGTAAAATTACCGTTTTTGGTAAAACCGTCCGCCAAAATCCAATCCGGTAGATAATGTTCACTACCAGTTTTCCTCCTTTTACGTAGATAGCCAGCCCTCAAATTTTTTTAGGGGCACGGCTGCCCCTGCCGTGTGCTACTATGAGGCCCCTCTTCCGGATAATCAGACTGTTCACCTTGTGAAGGCCGGCATGGAAGGTTTATAGATCTCACCATACCCGCCAGGGAGAGTGCCATATTTTCGCCAGGTTGCTTTGAATCCCCGTTCTTTATGGCTTGGGAAAGACAATGTCATTGACAGGGTATGCTATAATTTATATATATAATAAACATTTGTTACATAGTTTGCAAAAAATTGCAGAAAAACGTCAAATGAGAGGAGGGATTAGTGAACGTAATCTGGATCATAGCCGATACACTGAGGAAAGACGCTCTCGGAGTTTATGGTAACCCGAAGATAAATACCCCGGCACTGGACAGTCTGGCGGCGA
>DAOUFH010000039.1:0-8115 GCA_034429955.1 Dehalococcoidales bacterium | reverse complement strand
ATTACTGAAGGTCAAATTTGCTGTAAGGCCGTTCTTACAGCACCCGGGAGGGGCAATTGAAAAGAGCCATTGTGATAGGCAGCGGGGCAGGCGGCAGTGCCGCCGCCGAGGTCTTGCAGGGACAGTTCCAGGTTACCGTTCTGGAAGCCGGCCGGGCTTTTCACCCTTTCGCCTATCTGGGTCTGGCTGAAAAAATAAAAAAGACCGGCCTACTGTTGGATGAAAGGCAGATCCAATGGCTTTTTCCATTCATGAAAGTCCGTAAAACCGGCGGTGGTATGGTACTGGTAAACGGAATCGGAACGGGCGGTACTACCACTTTAAGCGCCGGTAATGCCGTCAGACTGGACCATGACCTTAAAGCGCTGGGGCTCAACCTGGAGGCCGAATTTCAGGAGCTTTATCGGGAGATTCCCGTCTCGGTCTCACACCGTGAACGCTGGCGTCCTCTCACTCAGACCGCCTTTGATACCTGCCGGGAACTGGGCTTGCAGCCAACTCCCGCCCCCAAGATGATACGCTTCGAGCGCTGTGCCGGCTGCGGGCAATGTGTCCTCGGTTGCACTCGCGGAGCCAAATGGGACAGCCGCGAATTCCTGGAGCGTGCAATAGCCAGAGGTGCCGGACTGGTTTCCGGCTGCCGGGTGCAAAAGATAGACATTAAAAAAGGCCGGGTCAGAGGAGTAGTAGCGCGTCAGGGCCTGCGGACAAGCTATTATCCGGCCGATTTGGTCATACTGGCTGCCGGCGGGCTGGGCACTCCGCCTGTTCTGCAGCGCTCCGGCATAGCCTGTCAGCCCTCCCTTTTTGTAGACCCCGTCTTGTGTGTAGCAGCCGGATTCGAGAACGCCTCTCAGGACAGGGAGATCAGCATGCCCTTTATAGTACAGAGGGAACACTTCATTATTTCACCCTATTTCGACTATTTGAGCTTCTTCTTCAATCGCCGCTGGAAATACCGGTCGCAGGATATCTACAGCCTGATGATCAAGCTGGCCGATACCAATCAGGGCGCTGTCAGCGGAAATAAAGTGTACAAGACCCTTACTGAAGTTGATAATAACCGTCTGAAAGAGGGTATTGATTACTGTAAAAAGATACTGTATAAACTGGGCAAGAAAGATGCCGAGATATTTACAGGCACTATAAACGCCGGCCATCCCGGCGGCACGTTCCCGCTGACAGAGAATGAAGCACAGACCTTGCATCACGCCAGCCTGCCCTCCAATCTCTATGTGGCCGATGCCTCTTTATTGCCCGGGGCGCCGGGTAACCCACCCATCCTCACGATTATGGCCCTGGCCAGACGCATAAGCCGGATTGGCCTGGAGAAGTTGGCCTGAATTACTGAGAGACTACTGAAGCGGTATTTTGAATTCCCAGGGGCCGTCCCAACCGTTTAGCCGGTCTATTATAATCGTTATTGCGCTGGAGTTAACCGGCACCGGGTCCAGATCCCAGATATTGCGTATCCCATCTTCAAGCTTGTAAGTTCCGAAGGATGCTTTTAAAGCCGGTTTCCAGTCGCCGTCATCGATTTGATACCGGCCTTCAGCGTCTACAGGTTCGTAAGAGTCAGCATCATACCGGTCGGAAGAGGTGAATGTGAATAAGCTGACTCCGGTCGGGCCGATTTCCAGTTTTTCTATGCTCAGGTTTACTCCATTCACAGTCTGTGTCTGATTGACTTCCAGGTTTTGCTCCATTGTTCCATCCTGAGGCAATACCAGTATCTTGGTTAGCCGTCCGTTGGCCGACTGTGAGCCTAGGCTGTCTTTAGCGCGCTGGCTGCGCACCGTGGCTCTGACTTCATACCAGCCGTAAGGCAGTTGCAGCCCGCTGTCATCTTGCTGGTCCCAGGTCAATTTATATTCTATCGATTCATTGGGTTGCAACTCTATCTGTT
This sequence comes from Dehalococcoidales bacterium, assembly GCA_034429955.1. GTDB lineage: Bacteria > Chloroflexota > Dehalococcoidia > Dehalococcoidales > UBA3254 > DATIKD01. The sequence goes on along the minus strand of DAOUFH010000039.1, from coordinate 6,209 downwards.
CATCGCCGGCCGGGAAAGTGCGCACGGTTCTGTCCTCAAAGGGCAGATTGCGTGATTCGAGGGTAATGGCAGGGGGAAAGTTGAGCATTCTGCGAGTTTCCGAGTCGAAGTTGGTTAAGGTTATCTTTAACTCGACATCATCTGCAAAGCCGGAAACTATATCGGGAAGCACATCAAAATATATTTCCTGGCCCGGGACATAGTAAACTCCAGGCTCTTTAGGGATATTGCTGGGGCGCTTGAAAAATAAAGTACTGGCGCCATATACCGCACTGCCTATCAACAGCAGGATGAGAGGTAAAAGGAGCCAGGCCAGACGCGTGCGCGGGATCAGACCAGGCCGGCTGGACTTACGGTTGCGTTCTTCCAGCTGTGCGATACGCTGGTCCCACCAGTCGTTTTCAGGCATCCCGGACTGTGTTTCAGTTTGGTAATAATCCTGGATTTGTTGTGCGAGTCGTTCCTTATCCATAGTAGCTACCTCCGCTCTCCCCGCAAATCATCCTCTTTCAGAAGTGCTTCCAAACGGTCCAGTGCTCTGCTCAGGCGTGACTTTATGGTGCCCTGACGTTGACCGGTTATTCTGGCAATTTCTGGCACCTTTAAATCGGTGAAATAATGCAGTACGATCGCTTCTCTTTGTTCCGGCGGCAGACTGTCCAGCGCTATTCTTAAACTCTGGTGGTCTTCGTGGCGGATAAGAGGCGATTCGGCCTCTATCGAGATTCCCTCCGCAACATCAGTGGACTCCAGTGGAATGGTGGGAACCCTCTTCTTGCGGTATTGCTGTTTGACCTCGTTGACCAGTATGCGTAACAGCCAGGCCTTCAGTCTGCCTTTAAGACGTAGCTGGGCTATTTTTTGCCAGCTTTTTATCAGCGTCTCCTGTACTGCATCCTCCGCTGTGCCATAATCCTGTGTCATCAGCAAGGCGGTGCCGAATAATGCTCGTTTATGCTCATTCACCAGTGTGCGGAAAGCCTCTTTATCTCCCATCTGGCAACGGTGAACAAGAGCCTCTTCTTCCGTGATATTCAATCGGAGTTCTCCTGTATTAATAACCCTCTATAAATAAGATGCTGGTTTTGAAGTAAACGTTCCATTGCGTAAAAACGGAACTGGACAAGATGACTAAACTAATAACCCCAAAATTCCAGCGTGTTATGAATAAGGCTTTGCAGGTCCTGATACTTCAGCGGCAGATTTTCTTTTCCGCCGAGCATTTGAAGCGGATTAACCAGATCTCGCAGGAGGCTTAGCCGGTACCATTTTTGAGGCAGAGCAACAGAGGCATATTGATTATATTCCGCTTCAAAAACTTTCAGATGTTCGGTATCGAAGAAGCTTCTGTATCTGAAAAATTGGCCGATATCGGCCAGAGGATGCCCGTTTCCGGCGAATTCCCAATCGATGAAGTATAACAGGTTAGGCTGTTCCAGCAGCATATTGGCCGGACGGAAATCACTATGAATAAAAGAGTGATAACGGTCAATCTCCTGCAGTTCGGCAGTACAGCCTTCCACCAATCTGTTGATCCTGTCAGCGGTGTCAAGCCCTATCCTTTCAATTGTCCGCGGATTGCTCAAAAAAAGTTCGAACCACCGCTTGAAAGGCGGTAGTTCGGTCTGTTCCAGACCGGGAAAGTCGGTACTCCGATGATTGTGGATCAGGGCCGCTGTCTGTGCAGCCTGCCTGACAATAGAATCAGTAACTCGAGAACGATCCGACAGAATTGAGTTTAAAGTCCGGCCTGACAGGTATTCATAAATCAGATAGTCATAATCGTTAAAGCGTGCGGCGTAGTACAACCGGGGAATTCTTATTTTATCATGCAGAACGGAATAGACGACCTGCTCATTGACAAATCCGTGGTCTGCTTTCAGGCAGATTCTCAAAAGGTATTCGCCACGGTCGGTGTGTACCCTGTAGTTGCTGTTCCGGCAGCCGGCAGCTATGACCGAGCAGGACAGGACTGTAATCTTCCGGTCATATTCAAAAAACAGTCCGGAGATATCTGAACGTGAGAGTATCACCAGCGGTTTGGAGCGTTCCCAACGGTCATCCATGATGAATAATTATACTCTTTACTGTGCTTCGGTTAAAAAAGCCAGAACATCTTTTGAGAAAGAGCGTCTGGTGACAGACATATGCCCGGCATTTTTATACAATAGCAATCTGGCGGAAGGGATTCCGGCAGCGGTTTCCCGCAGCGGATAGAAGCGGTCTTTTTCTCCTCCGATGACCAGTGCGGGAACCTGCAGTTCCTGCATTTTATCTGCAAAGTCGAAGCGGTCTTCAGCCTCCAGTTCGGCCAGTCCGTCCGAGGGGTCTGAAGGTGAACCGAACATACCTTTGCCCATCAGCCAGAAAAAGACGATAGCCAGAGGCCTGAGTGGACCGGACACCATAACGCCGGCCATGGCTGCGGCGGCTGCACGCCACCGGCCCTGTCGAACCGATTCCATAACCTTCCTCTGGGCGGCGGCTCCAGCAGCGCTTAAACGGTAACCGGCTGAGGCCAGCACCAGATGGCTGACCAACTCCGGATAATCCAGGGCAAATTGCAGTGCTATAGCTCCGCCGGTGGACAATCCGATTAAATCTACAGGGGGAGTCAATTCGTTTTTTAGCATAACGGCATAATCATCCGCCATCTGTTTGATGGAATAACCCTGTGGCAGTCCGGGTTTGCGTCCGAGGATATATACGCTATAACGGCCGGTAAAGCCGCTGTACATACCGGAGCTCCATTTCACAGCCTGGCCGGAAGGCGGTGTATGATTGAAGTTCAAACCTTCAAATATCACCAGTGAGCGCGTCCCTCCTTTCAGTCGTACGCAAGGTAAGCCGTTGGCAGAGTAACCGGATTCTATTTTAATGTTTCCCACCTTAATACCTGCCTTATGTTCATTTTGTGGGCCGGGCGGAGTAATCGATAAAACGGCTATGCTGGCCGGATGCCTGATATAGCGGGGAAGTTGCTATTGTTCATCAGGCTATTTTCCTTTTGAATTAATTTGACCTTCGAATAACCGGCTTCAAAACCCGGCAAAAATACCCGATGCTTTATCGGCAGTGGCCCGGTCTTGCAATTGTTGCGATTTTATTGAGACTGGAAGTATTATAAGTGCCGTGAGACTGTATTTGAAAAGTTCCAGGCCAGCTTGTTTTTAAATGATTGGGAATAGCTAGGTCTTTCTTTTTTGCACCATTATATCAATTTGATAATAATGATGAAAGGTTTAACTCGTAAATTACGTTAATTGCCATCCTGGATTAGCGTTTATCTTAAATAATGGCAACCCCGGCAGGAGGTTGTTATAATCTGTTTAAAGGAATAATCTATCTGCAGGAGGATTGCCATGTCCAATCTTAAATATGCTGGGCGCATTATCACCGGAGCCGGTTTCGAGGCTACCCGCGTTATGAAAGTCGATGAAAACCGGCTGGAAGGCTTTTTTTCAGTAGATTGCACCTGGTTCTGGCGCAGCGAACCCAATCAGATTGTAGTTGATACCGGTATCAGCCGGGTAAACCGGGTTATCGGACTGGTGGGTGCTGACCCTGAAAATGTTACCAGTCTGGCTGGAGAAGTGACTATCTGGATTGACGATAAGAAGAATGTTCTGAATAAAAGCAGCCTGATTTTCGTTCCGGCCGGCGTTAGCTGCGGCCCGATTCAAATCAATCATATGGAACATCCTATTTTTTATACCAGCATTGCGCCCCGCTTCGATCCGGCGGCCCCTCGTGAAGAGAGAGACCCCTCCTGGCCTCGCTATACCATTATCTCCGAGACCAAGGAGAAGTCCGTTACTCCCCCGCCTAACCGCACTATGCAGTCGGTACGCCTGCTCCACATCGAGGATGACATGGCCAAAGGCGCGTTCTATATGGATTTTGTCTGGCTGTATAAAGGTTATGGACAGGCTCCCATGGGAATTCACGACCATGAATGGGACGAACTGATCGCCATGACCGGCTGTGACCCTGAGCATCCTTATGATCTGGGCGGCACTTTCAGCATCGATTTAGAGGGTGAAACGCATCTTATGCAGAAGAGTTCGCTGGTCTGCATTCCGGCTCATACCATGCACTGCCCCTGGAAGTTTATCGAGGTCAACAAGCCCACACTGGTGTTTTCAGCCTGTACTTCTCCCATGTATTACAGTTCGGAAAAGAAAAAGTGGTAAATAAGCGTTTTGCATGCGGATTTTCCTTTAGTTAAACTTGGCTTGAAACCTGGTTAAAGTACAGAGAAGGGAGCAGAATGCGCTGATTCTCACTCCCTTCCTTAAAATTTGCGGTTGCCCCTCCCCGGCATTAGTTGACGGTTAGTTTTACCAGGTATGCCGTGACTAAATCTGTCGATTATTCTGCCGGTGTGGTGGTAGTACAGGTTGTAGTTCGATTCTGAGTGAAAGAGGCGGCTTCCTTCTCAAAATCAGAGCCTTTTTCAAGGTTTTCTATTTTGATTACCTGTGTTTTGAGCAGGTCAATATAAGCCGCCTTGTACTGATTTCCGTTTTGGATTAAGGCAATCGCCGTATTTTTATCCGGTTTGGTCAGGTAAAACATTTTTTCGTCATCAGGCGATATTTTACCTTCATAGAATATAGTGTTAGCTGTGAACCCGATAATACAGGCTCCTTGTGCGAGCATTTTGGGGATGTCTTCATCGGCGGCAGCGATTTCTTCAGCCTGTTTGGCCCTATCTGCACTGAGGGTATTATCGTTATAGCCATAGCTTATCCTTTCCATCAGATAGGCAGCCGTGACTTTTTGCTCTGTAGCTTTTACAGGCTGCATTATGATAGTCCCGATTTTATCGCCCCCCGCAGATTGTTGTATAGTAGCGGCTACTTCATCATCGACTAACAGGATAATTTTATCGTATTGCAGATACTCGTTGGTTGGGAGGCCGGGCCCTTTCTCAATGGTTTCCAATTTACTCTCCCGGGTTTGCAGGTTTATATCAACCGCCCAGTATCGGTCATTTTTTTGGATTAATGCCAGCGCCGCATCCGGTTGAATTTTACTGAGAGAAAAAGTTTTTTCATCTGCGGCCAGGTGTCCCGTATACTGAATTAGTTTGGTTGAAAAACCTGCGATAACAGCTCCGTCATCGAGCAAATTTTGCACTTCAACATCGCCCATGATAATATCTCCGGCTGTCTGGATATCCGGCTGATTTAAGATTTTATCGAGACCAAAATCACCTCTCATTAAACTAAGAATTAGGAAAGCGGTAGGTTTCTGATCGAGAGGTTGCATAATGATTGTGCCTACCCGGTTACCAGCGTTGTCCTGATCTACCGTAGCGGCCACCTCGCCATCGATAATCAACAGGATTTTGTCATATTGCCTGTATTCTGCCGTATTGGCTTTAATTGATTCAGTGTCTAAGATTATTCCCGAGGCGGCTGTTACCACAACCGGTTGCAGCGGCGATAGTGGTAGATTGGAAAATATCAGCACTAAAGCCAGGATTAAGACGGCTGCACCGCCGGCTAAAAATTTCCAGACGGGCTGCCTTGCTAACAAGCCTTTCAGCATAAAATTAATACCTCCTTTTAGACCGTTTATCACCGGGGTTAAAATGTTGTTGTTTCTCCGCTTCCGGAGGTAGCCTTGATTAAGCAATTCCATCTTCAGCCGGCGTCGATGACTTGCCATCTCAATAACAGGAAGCTCGGTGTTTTTTAATTTTTTAATCAGATCTTCTTCCTTCATGGCTGCCTCCCTTTATTAAACCGGGCCCGGCCTAAAAGGTTGCATTTTTTCAAATTCTTTGCGTAATTGTGCTAAGGCCCTGTGAATTAATGATTTTACCGTTCCTTCACTCTTGCAGGTGATGGCGCTGATTTCTTTTATAGACTTGTTTTCAAAATATCTTAATACGATGATTTCCTGGTACTTCATTTTCAGCCGTTTGATATGGGCGTGCAGTAATAAGAACTCTTGATTTCTCTCCAGTTCTGTTTCAGCTTCAATGAGTTCATTTTCGGCCGATAACGCCGGCGCCATTGCGGATTCAGGAAGAGAGTCTATGGATATGGAGCAATGATGGTTCCGGCGATGATAGTTGGCAATTTCATTGGCGGCAATGCGATAAAGCCAGGCTGAAAAAGGACTGGCGCGATATTGAAACCGCTCCAGATTTTTAAGAGCCTTTAAAAATACCTCCGCAGTAACATCCTGGGATATTT
>DAOUFH010000038.1:0-8378 GCA_034429955.1 Dehalococcoidales bacterium | reverse complement strand
CGTAAGGAGTCCAGTCGTTGACTACATGCTCATCCTTGCAGGCGATCTGGCAGTTGTAACAACCGTTACATATCGAAACATCATGTACAAATACTTTCAACTTATTTTCCTCCTTCGACTACCCAGGCGTTGAAGCGCAAGCCGGAAGCCGGATGGTACTCGCGGGTAAAGGCGTCGGGATATAATTTTTCCCATTCTTCCATTTCAGCGTGAGTGACTTTCTGGACTTCAGCCAGGAAGCCGCTGGTTGCCTCAGCCACACAGTTCTTGGAAGCGATCCAGTCAGGTGAAATCAGATCGATGGCGCCGCCTCTATCTATCTTGCCGGGCAGGATAGCGTCGCAGCGGGAACCATGGTCCATATAGGCTACACCGGGCATAATTCTTTCCCAGACCAGGGCTCCGCCCAGTACCACGCCTCTTTCGTTGAAGATCTTGATGATGTCACCGTTCTGAATACCTCTCTTGGCAGCTTCAGAAGGATGAATCCAGATAGGCTCATACATATAGCCGTCCCAGCATTTAACTTTGCAGGTCAGGGCTTCACGGGTCCAGGGGATATCATCGGCCTGGGCATGAGTCCTCCATCTGGGATGGTTGGCAATAACCAGCAGCGGGAAGATTTTGGAGCGGCTGCCGCCCAGTCTCTCATCATGCATCTCGGATTTTTCAACCCACTGCGGATAAGGAGGTCTTTCCATATCAGTGGGGAAGGCATCGGCGATGGCCTGTGAATAAATTTCCAGTTTGCCGGTAGGCGTAGGAGCCGGATTATTTTCAGGATCTTCGTAGAATTTTCTCCAGAAGCAGACATCTTTCTCCCAGTCTTTAGCTATGGGGAAGACGAAATACTGTTTATCTTTGAACTCTTCCCAGGAGAGGAATTCATCGCAGCCCATATTGGTGAAGACCAGTTTCTGCAGGTCTGCGGTGGTCTGACCCTGGGTGATTTCTTCATATTTGCCCATCTTCTTGGCGACTTCCATAACGCATTCGAAATCGCTCTTGGACTCGCCGATAGGCTCGATGGCCTTATTCTGAATGGCGATATGCTGGAATTGCACACCCTGTCTGGTATGAGTTACGATGTCATCCACTTCCATCTGGGTGTTGGCGGGCAGGATGATATCGGAATAAATGGTATCGTTTTCCATCCAGGGATGCTGTACCACGATGGTCTCGATCTTGGAATTACGGTAGGCTTCGATTGTTTCGTTACCGCCGTTCCAGCAGGTGGTACGGCAGGGGTTATCGCACCAGAGCATATGGACCTCGGTGCCGCCTTCTTCTTTCGCGATAGGATATTGATAAGCCTTGAACTGGTCTTCCACGGCCGCTTCGATAGCGCCGGAGCCATGGAAGGCGATTGAACCCATCTCGATGGCTTTATGCACCAGAGTTTTCGGAATAATCTGTTTACCCCAGGCCGCTACGGTTGAGCGGGTGGGTTTGATCAGGCGTTCGCCCAGTACGGGATTGAAGAAGCGGGTAGTTTTGATACCCTCGGCTCTGGGCATACCGCCGTAAGTAATCTGGGTCTGCCATTTGCCGGGGCCGCCCAGTCCCTGCATGGCCAGCAATACGCATTCCAGTCTGGCCGGCTCATGAGAGTACGGACCTCTGATATAGGAACCGCCGAAGTAATGAGCGATGGAAACAATGCTCTTGGCCCAATAGCGGGCTAAAGCTTTGATTGTCCATTCCGGAACGCCGCATTTCTTGGAAGCCCAGGCGGGGGTTTTGGCCACGCCGTCCTCATCCTCGCCGAGGACATAAGCTTTCATTTTATCGAAGCCGACGGTATGGGTCTTGATATATTTTTTGTCGTAAGTGCCCTCTTTAACCCAGGTGTAAATGATAGCCAGCTGCATAGCGGCATCGGTGTTGGGCAGGATGGGAATCCATTTGTCGGCATGCACAGCGCAGCCGTAGTTGACATCGGGACAAACGTAAACCTGTTTGATGCCGATATCTCTCCAGAAGTAGCACAGGCGTGAAGCGAACTGACCGACAAAGCCCCAGGGAGTAGTCTCAGGATCGCAGCCCCAGAATAACACTGCATCGCAGTTTTCGGTCATATCTTTGACCACGTTGTCGGTGGGGTGCAGCATACCTACAATACCCTGGCCCCAAACATGCTTGGCACCGAAATACCAGCCTTCCCAGGAGTCAGGCTGTCTGACCATCTGGGTGAAACCGCCGATTTTATCCAGCAGTAGACCGGACTGGCCGTGAGGAGTATTGATAGTCTTGCATTCGCCATGTCCGTCACCCTGCAGCATGATAGCCAGAGGACCATATTTCTTGTGGATTCTTCTGATTTCATCTGCGATAAGGGTGGCGGCTTCGTCCCAGGAGATACGGACGAACTTGCTTACGCCGCGGTTGTGAGTGTTTCTTTCACCTTTGGGATTCCAGTCCACTCTCTTCAGAGGATACTTGATGCGGTTCGGAGAATAGGTCCTCTTCTTATAAGCCAGAGAGTAGGGACCGATACAGGTCTTGGAAAGGGGTTCCAGTTTTTTGCCGTTTCTTTCGAATTTCCAGGGGTTAAAGGATTTCATGTCATACTTCCAGTCATAATGGAAGGGTCTGACACGAACGATTTTCCCGTCTTTGACATCTACAAAGACCGGGGCGCCACCGCCATGCATGCCGCCAAGAGCGGTGGACTTCAGGACTGTTTTGTCAGGCTGGGTTATGCCTTTTACCTTTTTATCTGCCATTCAATTCCTCTCCTTGTCAGAGTATTCACCTACATAAATATAACCCCAATTAGACGATGTAGCCTCTATTATATCGCATAAAGAAGAGATTCTCAAATTTTTATGTGACCTAGGTCACATAAAGCCTTTTTAGCTTCAAAATGCCCCGGCCTTCAGTCTTTTTGGGAAGGAATATCCTTCCCGGAGGTTTTCTTGCGGCTCTGCCAGGGGGTATAGTTCTTTTCAATAATAAAATCTTTCCAGCCGATTTTGTTCAGGTTTTTCCGGGCAGTAGCGGCATAGCGGAACGCCAGGAAAAGGGCCAGGAGAACGATGAACATAATCAGTTTGAAAGGGCTGTGAAAAAGCCACAGAAAAAGCGGGGAAAAGAGAAATCCGACCGTCATGCCCAGGGTCACGTTACTGGTGAAAAATATGACCGCCAGGCCGATGGGCAGGCAGCACAGAAAGGGCAGCGGCGCCAGGGCAGCCCAAACCCCGATAGCGGTGGCGGCCCCCTTGCCTCCTCTGAACTTCAAATAGACCGGCCAGCAGTGTCCTATCACCGCGCTCAAACCGGCGCCGTAAACCCACCATTCGCTGACTCCCAGCAACCGCGCGATGATTACCGCGGCTATACCCTTAGCGATATCCACCAGTAAGACAACTAGTCCCGGGCCCTGTCCCAATTCTCTGGTGGTATTGAGGGCTCCCATGTTGCCGCCGCCCATTTTACGGATATCACCTTTCTTCAAGAACCTGCCGGCCAGGTATGCTGTAGGAAGGGAACCTGCTAAATAGGCTATCAATACGGACAGAAACTCATGCAAAGCCATTCTCCTGAAATAACAGAAAAAGTATCGCAGTTTTATAATAGCTTATATCTTGGTCTTAATATAGGTTTTTAATATAAAACCTGGAGTATAAATATTTTATGACTCCAGGTTTTATCCAGGCCTGTTAAATTTCTGGTAATTAATGCTGTTAAGCTAAACGCTCATAATTCTAATTTCAATCTTGGGTTAATCAGTCTGTCGGACATATTATTTTCTTTCATAAATTTTAACAAGATATTATGCAGGTCCTGGGCAACATCAGGATGTTGTTTAATTATGTTTTTTTCTTGTTTAGGATCATCTTTAATATTATATAACTCAGATAAACCGGCTTCAGTGGAATACAGCAATGTCCAGTCGCTGGTGGTTATGGTAGCGCTGGAATCATGAGTCGTTGGTCTCCCGACATCATCAACTGAGGCTATCACATCACCTGCGTTCATAAAAGGATGTGAACTGATTACATAGTCTCTGCCCGGTAACGCATTATTATGTATCCTGGGTATCAGCGACTGCCCGTTCACAGTTGAGGGTATTGGCTGATTCATAAAATCCATGACTGTGGGCATTAAATCTATGGCGGAAGTCAAACCGCTGTAGGCGCCCGGCTTAACACCCGGGACATAAACAAGCAGAGGGATAGCGGCCACTTCTTCATAGTGCAAAGAATGACCCCAGATACCCGGGATTTCTTTACCGCTTTTATCTCTTGCCATTATCATTTTTCCAAAGTAACCGCCATGCTCACCAAATTGATAGCCGTGATCACTGGTAAAAATAACCAGAGTATCCTCCAATAGCCCCATGTTTTCCACCTGGCGCATAAAATGGCCAAACCAGGCATCCACCATAGTTACTTCTCCGCAATAGGCCGCGTGCGCTCTTTTAATTTTCTCTTCCGTATAGTTGGGATTATTAGGCCAGTAATCGTATAAAGGTCTTACTTGCTGTCCATCGTATCCCGGCCAATAAAGTTCGGTATAATACCAGGGGGCATTCCAGGGTTCATGCGGGTCCCAGGTATCCAAATAGAGAAAAAATGGTTTTTCATGATGGTGGTTTTCCAACCATTGCATTGCTTTCATAAAAGTTTTGGGGGCGCAACAATCCATTTCGGGAATCTTTAAACTTGTTATGTCCACGGCATCTTTTTGCGACATAATACGTGAAAATTGTCCGGGTATTTCCTCAAAAGTGCTGAATCCCCGGTCATAGTTCATTTCATTCCGCACAAAGAAAGGAGTATCGACAAAACCCACAGTTTTAACGCCCTGTTTGGAAAGCCTTTGTGCCAGGGTTATCTCACCTTTGAATAGAGGCTCCCAGAGCATGTAAGTCATGGTCCAGCGGCCGGTCATATAATCCGCCCTGGTGGGCATCGTGGGAAAACCGGCAATATAATGCCGGTCGAACCTGGTGGACTTTTGAGCAAAGGCATCTATAGATGGTGTATGGATGTTTTTATTACCGTAAGCACCCACATGATCACGCCGTAATGTATCGGATACAACCCATATTACATTCATTTTTTACCCCTTGTTTTATTTTTTATCGACTATTTTGATAATGTATAGAATGTTATTACTTAGTCCAAAGTCCGGATATTTTTTATACTTGGAATATTAAAGTCAACAGCTCCGGTTGTATGTCACCTTGACGACAAAAAATATTTATTACAGGAAAGGTGGAACCGGGCTCATCATCAAGGAAGCAGGTAGGATATAATAGAAGCAGCTAATCGTTATACCGGATTAAGTCCGTCATATACTGATTCAGAGGGTCTTTGAATTGTACTAATTTGGATGTTCAAAGTTCAGGAGTACTAAAAAATGTTAACTCCACGCAATCATTTTGAAGATATTAGCTTTCCCGGCGATATCAATGTAGAAACTCTGAAAGCTACTTTTAAAAATATGGTATTACGCAATTATGCCAGAGGCTGTTTAGTTTTTCGACCACATGAACCATCTTGTGAGAATTTATTTTATTTGATTCAAGGAAAAGTTGAAATATTTCGTATCACAGCAGAAGGCAAGCGTGTTGTAATCAGACAGTTGCTGCCTGGTTCTCTTTTCGGGATAAGAGGCCTTGTTTTGGGCAGGTCTTACCAAACGGACTTTGCAGAAGCAACTAAAAATAGTTGTTTAGGGGTTATTACAAAAGAAGAATTTAACAATAATTTCAAAAATCACGATGTTATTATTCAACATATTGTCAAAATATTGAGCCATCGCATATACCGCCTTGAAAACCGTCTCATTGAGGCTCTTTGCATTCCTGTCAGAATCCGGTTGGCTTATTATTTAGTGACTAACAGCGACAGTTCCAGCGGACTTATAAATAATATAACTCACGAAGAAATAGGTGAAAGAATAGGCGCGGTTCGTCAGACCGTAACCAAAAATTTAGACTTGATGCAGAAACAAGGTTTAATCATAATTAATCCCAAAAATATTCAATTAATCAACAAAGATGGCCTGGAAAGAATTTTACAAAGGCTGCCGCTCGACTAGTTATTTTTTTAAGTATTTGATATTAACCATACTCTTGATATATTAATATCATGAATGAAAATATAATTACCGAAATCAGAAAAGCATTAGAATCACTGGCTGATCCTAAAACTAAAGCCGGCTATCAGCGTTATTTTAAAGAACCGGTCAAATTTTACGGGGTAAACAACACCCAGGCCGGCAAGATAGCCAAAAACTACCTGATTCAATTGCGGGAACTAAAAAAAGAAGACGTATTTAAGCTGTGTGAAGAGCTCTTCAAAAGCGATTACTGCGAAGAGGCGTTTATTGCCAGTGATTGGCTTTACAGCCGGCGCAAAGAGTATCTTACGGAGGACTTCCGTTACTTTGAAGGCTGGATCAATAAATATATCAATAACTGGGCCAAATGTGATTCGCTCTGCAACCATGCCCTGGCGGCGCTGGTCGATATGTACCCCGAGCATCTCGAGGACCTGCTGAGATGGACCGCCTCAACCAACCGCTGGGTAAAACGGGCGGCGGCAGTGACTTTAATAATACCCGCCCGACAAGGACGCTACCTGTCTGAAATTTTTAAAATCGCCGATGCCCTTATAAATGATAAAGACGACCTGGTGCAAAAAGGCTACGGCTGGATGCTTAAAGCAGCCTCCGAATCTCATCAGGCGGAGGTCTTCGAGTACATAATGCAGAATAAAGAACGCTTGCCCCGTACTGCCCTGCGTTACGCCATTGAAAAGATGCCCGCCGACCTGAAACAAAAAGCCCTGGCGAAGTAGCGGGTTATCGCTGAGTTGTTATCCGATTCTCAGACCGGGTCTGAACTTCAGAAAGTCCTGCAGCAGGCCGATTATCTCCTGGGGATTGGTCAGGGCCACCTCGAAAACGCCCCGTCCGAGAGAGACCACCCAGGCCTGGGGATGATATTTTTGCAGATATTCCAGATTCCTTGCCAGCGGCAGCTCGCCGGTGTTGGTCTTGCTGCCGTACAGGTATAAAATCGGACACTCGATTTTTCGGGCGGTTACCTCCAGTCTGTCCGGCTCGTCAGATCCCGTATGGTGTTGATGGAAAGGCCCGACCCTGGTATTTTTTTTCTTTAACCCTATATAACCGGAAAAACTGGCCACTCTTTCCGCCAGTTCAGGATAGCGGGCTGCCAGGTTAAATATTATGGCTCCACCCAGATTACCTCCCACCAGGCTGACTTTGCCCAGGTCGAGCAGTTTAATCATGGCAGCTATCCGTTCGGCCGCCGCCTCAACCTCTTTTTCAGGCTGCCTGCCGGACTCAAACGGCTGAAAGTCCAGCGCTATCAGGCGGTGAGCGGTTTCCAGGGACGGCATTATTCTGCGCCATAACCGGGTATTGGCGGCTGACCCCGGCACAAAGATCACGGGCGGGCCCTGACCGGCTTCAATATAATGCATTTTAGTGCTTCCCAGAAGCACGAATCTGTCCGTTCCGTACCTGGTCCTGCGGAAAATTCGGTTTGAATTAGTCTGCAACGGCTGCTCGAAATCCACCTTACCGGCTCCCTAAAAAAATCCCTGAGAAACCGCAACTAAAATCCGGGGCACTAAAAATCCGATAGATAAGCTTCCAGTCCCATTTTCTTCAATTTTTGATGCACATCATAACCTTTGACATCGTCTCTGGTCAAATAAAACAGGGTCGGTCCGGAACCCGACAGGTGCACATCAGCCGCGCCGGCTTCCACAAATTTCTGTTTATATTCTTTCAAACCCGGGAAGAAACGCAAGGCCACTTCATCGAAAACATTATATAGTTTGAGGCCGGGTGTGGCCGATTTACCCTCCAGCATATTGATAAAGTCCAGGCTGTTGCGGCCGCTGGTATAATTGCGCACGCTCAACTGGGCATACATCTGCTGGGTCTTGTTCTCCGGCCTGGTGACCGGCGGTACCAGCAAGACCGCCGTCATATGCGGCAGGGGTTTTACCGGCCTGATTTTCTCGCCCTTGCCTTCCAGCAATAGCGTGCCGCCGTACAGGAAAAGCGGCACATCCGAACCAAGCTGGGTGGCATAGGCGATCAAGTCCCTCAGCGCTAATTTCAGGTTCCAGTGCAGGCTCAAACCGCGCAGCACCGCCGCAGCATCACTGCTGTCGCCCCCCATCCCTGAACTCAGGGGAATATGCTTTTCTATTTCAATCAGAGCGCCCTGGTAGCCGCCGGTGCTGTTCTTAAGCAGATTGATGGCCTTATTAACCAGGCTTTTATTCAAAGACCATTCCGGCAGGTTACACCTGACTTCGAGTTTGGGTGCGGGAGTTATCTTGATTTTATCGCAGAAGCTGAGTGTTTGCACTACGCTGCTG
>DAOUFH010000037.1:0-5900 GCA_034429955.1 Dehalococcoidales bacterium | reverse complement strand
GGACAATTCGAGTTCTCCGTTCCTCAACAGTCAATCCGGAGTTTCGAGTTTGTGCTTAGCTGGGCTAAGAATGTGCAATATATAGAAATGGGCGTTGTCAGTCTTACCGAAACCCAATATTACGGTGAATAGATTGACGCTGTACGAAAACAGGCTGCCTCAATAAGAGGCAGCCTGTTTGTTAGCTTAATGATTTTAAGCGGTGCTTTAGTGAGTTCCGGTCAATATGGCGCCCTGTTTGACCAGGATAGACTGAAGTTCTTTGACATCTTTTTCCATTTCGCGAGGAGTAATGCCTTTCTTGACGCACAGAGCGGCAGCTATACCGGCCGCCTGTCCGTTGGCGATGTTGTCGGGCAGTAAATCTCTCTTGAAATCCTTGGAAACTGAAGCCAGTTTACCGCACATCAGCATGTTCTCAACGTTCTTGGGCACCAGGCTGCGATAGGGGACATCATAAGAGCCGCCGTCCTTGGGACGATGATAACCACGGTCAGGATTGACGTTCATTGAAGTGCCGGGTGTCGCGGTGGAGTGGAAAGGGCCACCGGTAGTGGTGGACATGGCACATTTGGCAATGACATCATCGAATTTTCTGGCTTCATCCACATCCGGCGTAACCAGTTGGTAATCTCCTTCCATGTGTCTGCCTTCACGGGCTCTGACAGCGACGGTCAGTCTGGTGAAGTAGGCGTTTTCAAAACCGGGCAGATATTTCTTGATGGCTTTCAGGGCGATGACTACCTGGCGGCGGGCTTCCGATTCGCCTATGCTCAATTCTTTTATATCGTTGATATCACAATCGGGAACCTGGGCGGTATGCTGGAAGATGGCCTGGATATGTCCGCCGTCGCGGGGTGTAAAGAAGAAGCCCAGATCGCCATAGGGATGCATATCGCCGGCAGCCAGAGCTTGTGCACTTATTTTATCGAAATTAAGTGTGCCAAGCTGGCCTTTTTTCACCAGATCGGTAATGCACTTGCACTCCTGCAGTCGTTTCAGACCTCTTTGATGGATTTCTTCCTGAAGGGCAGTGCGTTTCAACCCGAAGGTGTCGTTGAGGAAGGCTTCGGGATGGGCTTTCATATATTCTGTAACTTTGGCCCAGTCTACGCCGTCCATATGGAAGGTGATGGAAGGAGGATCGATCTCTTCTTCCTTGCGATTGACTTTGACAAAAGGCACTCCGGCTCTGACGGCGATATCGCCTTCACCGGATGCTTCAATGATAACTTTGCCCATCACAGCCATCTGGCCGTTGGTATTCTCAACCACGACACCCTTGACCGCATTGCCTTCTTTGATAACACCGGTACCCAGAGAATGCATGAGCAGTTCTACTTTCTCTTCTCTCAGCATCTCGAACATCAGCAGTCCGAACCAGTCCGGGTCAACGAAGGCATAGGCGTTATTGAAGCTCCAGTCTTCTTTAGCCGGATAGGGCAGCGCATGGCCATCCTTTTCCAGTCTATGATGAATTTCCTCCACCAGACCGGCGATGATCTGTTCGCCGCGATCGTTCCACAGGTGGGCAAAAGCCCAACCGGGGGGGCCTGTAACATTCATCATACCGCCCAGGATACCGAACCGTTCGATCAGGATCGTTTTGGCACCTTGTCTGGCTGCGGATATTGCAGCCGCACAGCCGGAGACACCGCCGCCCACCACCACGACATCGAAATTTCCGTAGATAATCATAGTTTCTCCTTGTCCTGTTCTATTTTTTGCTGGTTATATCTACTTTGATAGTATCGCAATAGTCCTGATCAGACTATTATACCCGAACCTCTCTATTGTCGTACAAGATTATACAGGCCTTAATGACAGATCGCAGTTTTGAAGTTGACATGAATTTATTCAGACCGTAATTTAATGAGGAAACTTAATCGGCATTGAATTGTAACCTTTATGTATTATACCAGATTAAAAGTTCAATACAAATGGCCAATGATAAGTTTATGGTAATATCGATACACTATTTGCTCTGTTCATTCCAGCGGTATTTTTTGTTTTTACGGAGTACAGCAAGGTTACAGTTCAGGCATAATCCGTTATGACAGCAGAGCGGTTCTCCGCAGCCGGTGCAGCTCCCTGCGGCAGTTTCTTTTTTCAGGAAAGACGCGACGCCGTGCGTTTTTATGAAATCCAGGTTGGCCAGCATGCTCATGTGATATTTAGTACGATAACGTTTATCGAGGTTTTTTAACCGGCTGCAGGGGAAATCCAGGCATTCATAGCAGAAGCGTACCAGTCCGTTAGCCAGCAGGTCGCAGTGGCTTTTCATGAAAAGGCAATTTTTGCCGCGCGGTAAGCAGCCGGCACAGTACGACCTGCTGAAACCCCGGCGCTTCAGGTCATATTGCCTTGCCTGATAGCTGATACAAAGACTGCAGTTCATGCCGCAGGGAGCTGCACCTCTTCCATAATTAAGGTTTACCTCTGACCATGAGAAAGTATCATGAGGTATTCTATCAACAAAATAAACCACAAGCAAAAAGCCTGACAAGGGTATTTTTAATGAGCTGATGTGATTACATAATCATTCCATTATAGTAGGCGTGTTATTGACAAAATAGTCATACGGTGTTACCATATTGACAAATATTTAATAATAATCCAATTTTATGCAATTAATAAGCAATAATTGCGTTTAAAAATGTTAAAATATTGCACATATAGCGGTAAGGGGTTGAGTAAGTACCACGGATTACCATTCAGTTTTGTGCGGCTTATAACTGCAGCCTGTCCTTTTTAAACGAGCGATAAATACTCTGTAAGTCTCGAAGAGACGTACCTCTGTTCCGGCTCAATATATCAAAGCGGGTATAACTTGTTTCTACGTGAATATTCCGGTCGACGGAGTGTATTTTGCCCTTAGCGGCGGCAATCTTCAGTGTGGTACGGCGAAATGGCGGACAAGATCATTAAGGCTGTAAAGAATAGACCCACTCCGGCACCCCTATCCCCTGGAAAAAATTGCGGGACGGCAGGAAATAATTATCCCGGACTGTTCAGGATGATTATTCCACCCCGATGAAAGGTATTTGTATTGTCTCTGTAGGAGGGTAGCAAGTAATGAAAGAGCAACAGCAAAAGCCACTAAAAACACTGGAAAAGACCTTTATTAAAGGCGGAAGTCTTTCCGGAGGTCAAAGCGGTTATCCTTGCAGCGTTGATGTTAAAGACGGCAAGATCGTGCGTATCAGACCTTTGCATTATGACTGGAAATATGATCCGTCAACCTTCAATCCCTGGCAAATGAAAGCCAGAGGAAAAACATTTGAACCTGGTCTCAAGACTCTGGTAACCAATTTTGGTCTGGCCTACAAACAGAGAGTATATTCTCCCAATCGTGTCCTTTATCCCATGAAAAGAATCGACTGGAACGAGAATGGAGAAAGAAATCCTCAGAATAGAGGTAAGAGCAAATATAAACGGATTTCCTGGGATGAAGCAACCGACATCATTTGCAGAGAGTTGAAACGAATGCATAAAACGTATGGCCCTGAAGCGATACTCTCTCAAGCTGATATTCATGGAGAAGGTAAAACGGTACATCAATCTCACGGCGCAGCCAACAAGCTGTTGGCGTTGCTGGGCGGCTATACCCTGCAGATGCGCAACCCGGATAGCTGGGAAGGCTGGGCCTGGGGAGCCAAACATGTATGGGGCATGGAAGTGGTCGGTCAAATGCAGCCGGAATCCAATGTTATGCTGGACATCGTAAAGCACAGCGGACAGGTTTATTTCTGGGGCTGTGACCCTGAAGTAACCCCTCTGGGTTTTAACGGACATATGGCCAGCCGGATGTGCTACTGGTTTAAAGAATTGGGTATTAAGAGTGTCTATATCTGTCCAGACTTGAATTACGGGGCGGCTGTACACGCTGATAAGTGGGTACCTATCTATCCTGGCACAGACGCCGCTTTGCAGCTGGCGGTAGCCTATATCTGGATTACGGAAGGCACCTGGGACAAAGAATACGTTGCTTCACATACCCTGGGCTATGACCAGTTCGAAGCCTATGTGCTGGGCAAGGAAGACGGCCAACCCAAAACGGCGGAGTGGGCTTCTCCCAAATGCGGTATTCCGGAGTGGACTATCAAAGCCCTGGCCCGCAACTGGGCTGCTGTTCCAACTTCAATAATGCACGGTAACGGCGGCGGTGCCATCAGAGGCCCCTATGCCACTGAGAACGGACGTCTTGAGATTATCCTGTTAGCCATGCAGGGACTGGGTAAACCGGGCCGGCATCAGGCCAAGATGATTGAATGGGGGTTGTTCGGTACTACTCCCATGCCTAAGGGTAGCCGAAGGCCTTCAATGCAAAGGACGTCTTATTGTTTGCAGGCTATCGATGAAAAATGGTCTGTGGTGGAACATGCCAAAGCTAAAGATGATATACCTCTGGTCGAACGAGCCGGCGCAGAAAACCTGGTAAGTTTACTGGGTAAACAGTCTGAAGTCGACAAGCTTTTAAAACCTGAACTGCCGGGGCCTAAACAATACATTCCTCAGGACCTTATTCATGATGCCCTCTTGAAAGGGCATATTACCTGGTACGGTAATTCTTCTTTCCCCGGCCGGGTCAGAGAGCAATTTGTTAAATATCAATATCCGGCCAGGGGCTGTTCCGAGGTCCATATGATCTGGACCGACTCTCCCTGCTGGATTACCTGCTGGAATGACAGCAACAAATTCATAGAAGCGCTGAGAAGCTCCAGGATTGAATTTATCGTGGCTCAACATCCCTGGCTGGAAAATGATTGTTTGTTTGCTGATCTGATTTTGCCGGTAAGCACCAGATTTGAAGAAAGAGACCTGGGTACCTGCACGGAATACTCCGGACAATATAATACAGTTTTCCTAGAGGACCAATGTGTCGCACCTTTGGGCGAATCCATGAGTGATTACGAAATCGTTTGTAAAATCGCAGAGAAGATGGGGCTGCTGGAGGAATATACCTGCGGCCGAACTACTGAAGATACCATGAAGATCATCTTCGATAATTGCGGAGTCAAAGACCTGGTTTCCTGGGAAACTTTCCTGAAGAATCAATACTTTGTAATTCCGACTGATCCGAATTGGGACAAGATTCCGGCCGGTATGGCTGGCTTTAATGAAGATCCCGATAATCATCCGTTGCAGACACCTTCCGGCAAGATTGAGATCACATCACAGAACCTTTCCAGATACTTCTCGGATGATGAAGAAAGACCCCCGGTGCCGCACTGGATTGAAAGAGGCGTCAGCCATGACGAAAGACGCGGCGGAGACAGATTCAAAAAATATCCTTTGCTGATTATCAGCAATCACGGCCGCTGGAGAGTGCATGCACAGTGCGATGATATCTCCTGGACTGCGGAAGCTCCTACCTGCAAGATCAAAGGGCCGGACGGTTATAATTATGAGCCGCTCTGGATACATCCCAGTGATGCTGCCGCCAGAGGAATTAAAAACGGCGATATTGTAAAAATATTCAATGAGCGTGGTATTGTGCTGGGTGCGGCCTACGTTTCCGAGAGAATCAAACCTGGTTCTCTGTCGATGGACCACGGGGCCAGATATGATCCAATAGTTCCCGGGAAGATCGATAGAGGCGGGGCCATCAATACTATTACGCCTCACAATACGACCTCCAGGAACGCAACCGGTATGGTGGTCAGCAGTTTCCTGGTGGAAGTTGAGAAATTGACAGCTGCCGAAATGGCAGAATGGCAAAAATTATATCCTGATGCCTGGGCTCGCGACTATAACTGTGATTGCGGTACCTGCTTAACAGGATGGATGGTGGAATAAAATGAAAGTATTTGTACATGATGTTTCGATATGTAACGGTTGTTACAACTGCCAGATCGCCTGCAAGGATGAGCATGTAGTCAACGACTGGACTCCTTACG
>DAOUFH010000036.1:0-3579 GCA_034429955.1 Dehalococcoidales bacterium | reverse complement strand
TCCGGATATCCTGGTAAATAACGCGGGCGTTTTTCCGGCTACTCCTCTGGAGGCTGTCAGCGCCGAAAAGATCGAAAACATTCTGGCGGTCAACCTGAAAGGACTGATCTACTTGTGCCGGGAGTGCGCCGGCTGTATGATAAACAGCGGTCATGGCGGCACTATCATCAATATCACCTCGGTGGACGCTCTGCATCCCATCCGTAACCTGATGTCGGTTTACGATGCTTCCAAAGGGGCTGTACTGTCTTTCAGCCGCAGTCTGGCTAAAGAGCTGGCGGATAAAAACATCCGGGTCAATGCCGTGGCGCCGGGCGGGATATTCACTGAAGGAGCGGTCAGCGGCAGCAGGGGAGAAGGCCGGGCTGTTCTGAAAGAGACTCTGAGCCGGATCCCGCTGGGCAGGATGGGCACAGCTGACGAGGTGGCCCGGGTCGTGCTGTTTTTAGCCTCGGATCTTTCAGCTTATCTGACCGGCAGTGTGATCGTGGCCGACGGCGGTTACCTGGTCTCTTAAGTCTGCACCCCCGATAGGTAAGCTGTGACCCTCAGACCGGGTGTGTTATACGGTATAACAAAAACAAGGAAGAGAGAAATGACGGAATCAGTGGGGACAAAAATCAGCGCCCTGGAAAAGTTCAAGGAAATCAACCGCACTTTCCCCAAAACCAGAGAGATCCTGGAGCATAAGGCGCAGGGCAAAAAGGTTTTCGGCTGGCTGTGCACTTATGTGCCTGAGGAATTAATCATGGCGGCCGGTATCCTGCCGATAAGGATTACCGGATACAACCAGGAGATGGAACTGGAAGACGGCAACGCCTATTTATATATCAATAACTGCTCTTTCTCAAAAAGCTGCCTGCAGATGGGGCTGCGTAAAGAATATGATTTCCTGGATGGAGTGGTGGGCGGTTCGACCTGTGACGGAGCACGCCGTCTGTTCGACCTCTGGCGTTACTATTTGAAGCCGGACTTTTTCCAGGTTTTGACCGTCCCTCGCAAATTCGGCGAGCGGGCGCAGGAACTTTATCTGGACCAGGTGGAGCAATTCAAGAAGCACCTGGAGGAATATACCGGTGTCACGATAAGCGCTGAAGCTTTGATCAAAGCGACCGGGACCCTGAATGAGTCCCGCTGGCTGTTAAAGGAACTCTACTCCCTGCGGGCCCTGCCTGAACCCCTGATTTCCGGTCAGGATACCCAGGAGGTACTGAATGCCAGTTTCAGGATGCACAAGGAGCAATTTAACGAGACGCTCAAGCAGCTTCTGGCTGAATTGCGAAGCAAACAAACCGGCTATAAACCTAAAGCCCGTTTGATGCTGATAGGCAGCGTGATGACCAATCCCGAATTTGTTAAAAGTATTGAAGAGCTGGGTGTGATAGTAGTGACCGATGAGCTGTGCACCAGCACGCGCTACTGGTCGGACCCGGTGGTGCTGGAGGGTGCGCAAAGCCCACTGGCGGCTATCGCCAAACGTTACCTGGGCAATTTCCCCTGTGCCAGAATGTATCCGTCTACAGAAAGATTCGAGCGGATCGTCAAACTGGCGCGCGAAGCCGGGGTGGACGGCATCATCAGCGAGACGATACGCTACTGCGTGCCCTATGCTCACGATATACCGCTGCTGAGCGAGGTACTGAAGAAGGAAGGCATACCGCTGCTGACACTGGATGTGGAGTACGGCACCTCCGGTTCAGGACAAATCCGTACCCGTGTGCAGGCATTCTTAGAAATGGTTGAGGCCAGAAAATGATTGAAACGAAGAAGAACGCAATAGACAAGCTGCTGCGCGCAGTGAGACTGGTGTACCGCATGAATAAGCACCGGGAGGACGCCGGCGCCAGCGAGAAATATTACTATGAGATGCTGGATAAGTATTTCAGCAAAGTGCTGAACGCCAAACAGGAAGGCGGATTTATAGCGGCCCATACCATATTCTTCCCGGTGGAGATATTGTATGCCATGGATATCGCTCCGCTGCATAATGAGGTGACCACCTGGACCACCGGCATGCTGACCGGCAACCAGATGGACTTCCTGACAGCCGGCGCGGAAGCCGGAATGGCGCCGGAAATCTGCTCACCGCACCGGGGACTGGCCGGGGGCTATTACAAGGAGCTTTTGCCTAAACCGGATGTGGTGCTGTGGACCAACCTTATCTGCGATAATACCGCCAAAAGCGGTGAATATATTGCCGAATTGACCGGAGCGCCGGCCTTTTTCCTGGACCATCCTTTCAGTGACAGCGATAAGGAAAAACAATATATGCAGTCCGAGCTGAAAGAGTTGATAGCGTTCCTGGAAAAATTGACCGGGCGCAAGATGGACTGGGATAAACTATCGGCCGGCGTGGCCGAGATGGACAATCAGATCAAGCTTCAGACCGAAATCGCCCAGCTTAGAAAGACGCGGCCTTCGCCCATGTCCTCACGGCGTTTTCTGGAACTGCTGACGGTGGACTACATGTTTGCCGGCCAGCCTGAAGCAACTCATTATTTAACTCTCCTCAGAGATGAACTGGCGGAGCGGGTAGCCCAAAAACAGGGCGCGGTCAATCCGGAAAAATACCGTCTGATGTCGCTCTTCATCCCGCCGATTCATATGCTGCCGTTTATCGAGAACATTTTCCAGGAATTCGGGGCGGTCTCGGTAGTGGAACCGTTGTTCTCTTACTGGCATTATGAGCCGCTGGACCCCTCCAAACCGCTGGAGAGCGTGGCCAGAAAGAGCTTTTTGATCCCCGAAGCCCGTACCATGTACGGTCCGCTGGGTGACCAGACCATCCGGGAAATTGCCGACCGGGCGGAAGAGTACCAGGTGGATGGAGCGATCTATTACGCCTTTATCGGCTGCCGGCATACCTGCGCCACAATCAAGATGTTTAAAGACCTGCTGAACGATATGGATGTGCCGGTGCTGACGCTGGACTGCGATATAGTGGATCCCACAGTCAACAGTCAGACCGAAGTCAGACAGAAAATGGAGCAATTTTTCGAGTTGTTGGAGGACAGGTAGCAAAGGGTAAGTTTTAAGTAATAGGTTTCAGGTTCTAAGTAATTAACTCATAATGATGAGCTCGGGATTGTTGTTTTTAAGGGAGAGTTAATCGCCGGATGCAGGATTATAAAAAGCTGGTAGTATGGCAGAAAGGTCACAATCTTGCATTGTCGATTTATAAAGTAACACAAACATTTCCTCATGAGGAACAATTCGGACTAATTTCTCAAATACGAAGAGCAGCAGTATCTGTTCCATCCAATATTGCAGAGGGTTGTGGCAGGGATGGGAACACAGAATTTAACCGTTTCCTGCAGTATTCTCTGGGTTCAGCCAATGAAGTAGAGTATTATCTTATGCTATCATGCGAATTGAAGTATATCAGCCTGGAAGATTTTGAGCTGCTTAATAAGCAAATAAATGAAACCAAAAGCATGATAATTGCACTGTTGAAAAAACTTAAAACCTAGAACATATAACTTTTAACTGTATCGAGGTAAATAATGCGCGCTTTGGGACTGGATATCGGAAGTTTGAATGTTAAGGCGGTTTTGCTGGATGGCCGGGGGCCGCAGCTGA
>DAOUFH010000035.1:0-5937 GCA_034429955.1 Dehalococcoidales bacterium | reverse complement strand
CGTGGTAATGATGTTGTTGCAGGAACCGCTCAAACGCTATGAAAATTATCTGCGGGAGAATAACGGCATCCAGGTCAATTATGATAATCTGGGCGGTAAGCCGGGCAACTCATATGAGTTCCTGTACACTATCATTGTACCGGTTTTGATGTTGTTTCCGGCCCTGATCGCCGGCAGTATTATTATCGATACTATTGCCGAGGAGTTCCAAAACAAGACTTTCGAAATACTGATTTCCTCACCGGTTTCTCTCAAACAGATCTTATCCGCCAAGGTCGCAGCAGCGGTGCTGACCGCACTGGCCCAGGTACTGTTATGGGTGGGGTTGCTGCGTTTGAATGGTACTGTAATCGCAAATCCGTTGCCGGTAGTCGCTCTGGCGGTGGTCGCAGCGGCTCTGATAGCTTTTATAGCAGCTTTTACGGCCCTGTTTTTTAAAGACCGCGAAAGAGCTCAGTTCGCTTATTCCATCTTGCTGGTAGTAGTAGTGTCTGCCAGCTACTTCCTGGGATTTTCTCCTATCAACCTGATCTCCGGTCTGGCGGCCGGTTCCGGTCAGGTCAGCCTGATCGCATTGCTGGCTTATCCTGCCGCTGCGCTGGTTCTGGGGACTTTATTCTTTAAATTCAGTCGATTTTTGACTTACCGTAAATAGACCGGCCGGTTAACTTCGATCGCCTTTTAAGTAAATGATTTTACCCCTATAACGCTGTCTGATCTCCCGGCTATGCTTCCACCGGCTTAAAATTCCTCCTCGTTTTTTTACCCGGGTCAGTATCGAACAAATCCTTGCGACTTCTTCGGGCTGCAAAACTTCCTCGGTTTTGGCAGAGATGACGGTGCGCAGTTTTTCTGCGAGTAGATCACCTTTGACCACTTCGGGCGGCATAAGAGTCCTGAATTCGCATTTGCCCCAGAAAACGATTAAGGGGTGTATCTTGCTGATATCGATTGATAGCGTTTCTGCCAGGCTGTGGGCACGGTGGTAATTTTGTATCAGGGGATTGGGAAAGTATGACCTTTGCCTGTATATCAGCTGAGTCCACTCATCACGCACCTTATCACCGTATATCCAGCCGGTCTTGTCTTCGGTTTCAATACAAAAAACGCCATACCTCGAGACAAGGACATGGTCGATTTGAGTCGGTAGTCTTCCGCTGCCGATGGTCACATGATTAAAAGCCCGATAACGGCTGCCCAGAAAGAGCTTATTGGCCAGACGGATTTTCATCTCACCGTTCCAGCCTTTAAAGAGCGAATTCAGTGACATCTGCTTTTCCTTAATATTCTTATCGTATTAATTACATAATAATTTTCAGCCGGGGAGTTTGTATATAGCACTTTGGTTTGAAGAATAACATAGGTAAAAAGTAAAATATTAAATAAAAATATTGATAAAGCTGATTCAGATATTATAAAAATAGGGTTAGTACTAACTTTAATTAATTGGTGACGTTCTATTTATTTAGCCGGAATAAATGCAACCGGTATTATTGCGGGTAGCTGTGAACTTTATAGCCGCAGTGCTGCAAGGAGAGTTTGTAATGTTAAAAAAAGCAGTGATAGGTCTGTTAGTGATTTCCATTATACCGGTGCTGGCAGCCTGTGAAGGGGCCACTAATACCTATATTGAAGATACTTATTATCCTGTTGACGGCAAACTGATAAAAGCTGCCGGAGATGTGATTAAGTCTGATACAACCCGTTTAGAGGAGCCGCTGATTGAGGATAGCGAACTCATCACTCAAGTGGACGGCAATAATGATTTTGCTTTTAACCTTTACCGTGAACTTGGCGGTGAGGACCAGGATAACCTTTTACTCTCACCTTACAGCGTTACTACCGCACTGGCGATGTTATATGCCGGGGCCAGGGAGAATACTCAGCTGCAGATGAAGGAAGTACTGAAATACCAGCTTTCGCAATCGAATCTGGCGGCCTTTTTTAATTATCTTGACAGCACCCTGGAAGGGAGAGGTAAAACGGTCTCTTCTCCCGATAAGTTCAGCTTGAAAACCGCCAATGCGGTCTGGGGCCAGGTTGATTATGAGTTCCTTGAGGCATACCTTGATGTGCTGGCAGCCAATTATGATGCCGGATTGAGGTTGTGTGACTTTGAAGAAGATACGGAAGGATCCCGTCTGAAAATCAATGATTGGGTGGCTGCCCAGACCGAAAACAGAATTCAAAACTTGCTGGCGCCGGGAAGTGTAACCCAATTGACTCGCCTGATATTGACCAATGCCGTTTATTTTAAGTCAGCCTGGGACTCACAGTTTACGGAAAGTTTGACCGGACCTGAAGATTTCAGCTGTTGGGATGAGCATAGCGAAAAAGTGGATATGATGCGTCAATCTGAAGAGTTCAAATATCTGAACGGCTCCGGCTATCAGGCTGTTGAGTTGCCTTATGCAGGCCGAGAAATGGCGATGATGATCATTTTGCCGGATAGCGGGAATTTCAGTCAGATCGAAAGTAATCTGGACGCGGCAGTTATCCGGCAAATTGCAGACCGGATGGAGGAACGCCGGGTGAATCTGACGTTGCCCAAATTTGAGGCGAACTTCAGTTTTAGCTTGAATAAAGCTCTGATACAGATGGGTATGACCGATGCTTTCAAAGGTACGGCCGATTTTTCAGGTATCGATGGTAAAAAATCCCTCTTTATCGATAATGTGGTTCATAAAACTTTTATAAAAGTTGATGAGTACGGTACCGAAGCCGCAGCGGCAACCGCTGTGATAATGACAGGTTCGGCTCCCGGGCAATCCCGTGTTATCGAAATGAAGATAGACCGGCCCTTCATATATTTAATAAGGGATATTCAGACCAATCAGATCTTGTTCCTGGGTAGAGTAGTTTCTTTTTCCAATTAATCTTCAATCGATCAAAATAGCCGCTTCCATGCAATTCAGCCGACTCAATTGAGTCGGCTGAATTGTCCTCCGGTCTTTTACCAGACCGCTTCTTTGCAAAATAGCCGCCGACGTTGATTAATTGGCGAGACTAACCTATGATAGAATATGGTAGTCTGTGTTCAATACTGCGAGTCCGGCTGTTATTCAACAGTCTTAAATTCACTTTCAACTGGAGAAAGCTTTATCATGGCAGAAAAGGTATACATCAATTGCGGACAGGGCGGTCCGGTATATGTACATGTGGAGGATGGCAGAATCGTCCGAATCCGGCCGCTGGTCTTTAATGATAATGATGCGCCGTCCTGGAAAATACAGGCCAGAGATAAGGAGTTCATTCCCTATCGTAAGGTTTGCCTGCCGGCCTATTCTTTGACTGAAAGGCCTAGAACCTACTCTGATAACCGTATCCGCTATCCTATGATGAGGGTGGATTTCGATCCCAACGGTGAAAGGCATCCGGAGAACCGGGGTAAATCAGCCTATAAACGTATAAGCTGGGATGAAGCCCTGGAGATTGTGGGCAATGAAATGAAACGCATCCGGGCAAAATACGGGCCGGAAGGCATCATGTCCCGCGCTTCATCTCACCATAACTGGGGTTTCGTGGGCTACCGCACCAGCGTTTGGACGCGTTTCTTCCAGCTTATCGGATTTACTGAAATAGTGGATAATCCGGATAGCTGGGAAGGCTGGCATTGGGGTGCCACCCATACCTATGGCTTTTTCTGGCGCTTCGGCCTGCCCGAACAGTATGATTTACTGGAAGATGCCCTCAAACATACCGAGCTTATCATACACTGGGGCAACGACCCCGATTCTACCCACGGTGTTTACGGCGGTCAAGAATCGGCTATCTGGCGGCAGTGGATCAAGGAACTGGGCATTAAACAGATTCATATTGATCCTTTCTGTAACTATACCGCTGTTATCCAGGCCGATAAGTGGATTGCTCCGCGTCCGGGCACCGACGCCGCCATGGCTGAAGCCATCGCCTATGTCTGGCTTACCGAGGGTACTTATGATAAAGAATATATAGCCGGGCGTTGCCTGGGCTTTGAAGAGTTTGAAAAGCAGGTGCTGGGTAAAAAAGATGGTGTAGCCAGAACTCCTCAGTGGGCCGCCGAGATCAGCGGTGTGCCGGCCAGAGTGATTGTAGCTCTGGCTCGCGAGTGGGCCTCCAAACGAACCATGCTGGCAGCCGGCGCACGCGGAGGAGAGTCCGGGGCTTGCCGTCAGGCTTACGGCACGGAATGGCCGCGCCTGATGGTCTACCTGCAAGCCATGCAGGGATTGGGCAAGCCCGGTGTCAACATCTGGGGCACTACCATGGGGGCTCCCTTTAATCCTTATCCTGATTTTCCCGGCTATAATGCCTGCGGAATTAATCATCTGGCCCAAAAAAAGGCCGTCAATCCGGTCAACCAGAAAATTCAGCGGCTGCTGGTGCCTCAGGCTATCCTGAACCCTCCGGTCAAATGGAACGGTCCGGGCACCTGCGGGGAATCGCTGGAACAGCAGTTTGAGAAATATGAATATCCCGCTGCCGGATACAACGAAGTCAGAATGTTTTACCGCTACGGCGGTTCTTACATGAGCACTATGATAGCCACCGGCGACTGGGTGCGGATGTATCAAAGCCCCAAATTGGAATTTGTAGTAAATCAGGACTGCTGGTGGTGTAACGAGACCAATTTTGCCGATATTATTCTGCCGGCCTGCACTAATTTCGAACGCAATGATATCAGCGAATGGGCCCATCCCAGCGGTGCTTCTCTGCACAGCTCCTGCGAATGTAATCACCGGGTGATTGTTTACGAACAGAAGTGCATCGAACCTCTATGGGAGTCCCGTTCGGACTACTGGATACTCAGCCAACTGGCTGAGAAGCTGGGAGTCAAAGAAGCCTATACCGAAGGTAACAGCGAGGAAGACTGGATAGAAAAGTATTTCAAGTCGACCAACCTGGGCAAATACATCAAATTCGAAGATTTTAAGAAGCGGGGTTACTACGTGGTCGGAGTCCCGCAGGACTATCAATCCACCCCCGGCCTGCGCTGGTTTTATGAGGGGCGGCCCTGTGACACTCCGGACTGGAAAAACCCCAAGCGGGGTACTGACAAAGGCAGCGAAGTAGGTACTTTCAGCGGCAAAATAGAGTTCGTTTCACAGAGTTTGCAGAAATATACTCCCGAGGATGATGAACGTCCTCTGGTGGCCCGCTATATTCCCAGCTGGGAGGGGTATAACTCCGAACTGACCAAAGACTATCCCTTGCAGGTCATTATTCCTCATCCCCGGATGACCTTTCATACCCACCATGATACCCACACTAAATGGCTGGCCGAAATACCGGCCAACCGCACCTTTAAAGACGGTTATCCCTGGCATCCCATTCGCATCCATCCCAGGGACGCTGAGGCCCGGGGTATCAAAAGCGGCGATATCATCAAGATCTTCAACGACAGGGCCACGGTGCTGGGAATAGCCGATGTCACCGAAAGAATGCGCCCCGGCGTGCTGCATTCATATGAGGGGTCAAGCCTGTATGACCCGGTTGAAGCCGGCAATCCCGAAAGCCCGGATAGAGGCGGTTGTGTTAATCTGCTGAGTTCAGCCCGCTTGATGTCGCAGAATGTGGCCGGTATGGCACCCAATTCGACACTGGTAGAAGCCGCCAAATGGGAGGAATAAACAGGGGGAAGCCGTTTGGACAATCTGGAAGCCTTCCTGGATATTGAAACCACCGGATTTTCAGCCGATTGTTGTGAGATTACCGTCGTAGGGATTTACCTGACCGGCGGCGGCTCGGAAAAAGTAGTGCAACTGGTCGGTCATCTGGCCAGTGCTGAAAATATCATGGAGGCGCTGCACGGCGCCGGCCGCCTGTACACATATAACGGCAGTCGTTTCGATTTGCCTTTTATCAAAGCGCGCCAGGGCCTTGACCTGGAGGCCAGTTTCAGCCATTGCGATTTGATGTACCATTGCTGGCGTCGCCAGTTACGCGGCGGTTTGAAAA